>JAMONY010000070.1 GCA_027066325.1 Helicobacteraceae bacterium
CTGCTCTAGTCTAATAAATTCTTGATTGATCTCATACAGTACAGGCTCACCCTCAATAAGTGGCTCTATAACGCACTTTTTGGATATCGGGCTCTTAAAGATACACTCTGGAGTCTCCAGCTTGGCTCTATAGATCTGAGTGCAGTTGGTCTCTGGATATACAGATGGGTATCCATACTCCACTGATGGATAGAAACTTGAGATAAGATATAGACTATCACCCTTAACTCTACTCTCACGATAAGATCCATCAATCTGTATAGATGAGAGCTTTGAGATCTGATCAATAGTGCTCACATCATAGATGTCTAAAAACATACTATTGTAAGATGGGTGTCTGATAATATATAACTGATCGCTCTTAAGGTACATAGCACTTAGTGTACCATTGATATCTATCTGCACCCTACTAGTCTGCTTAGCATTGAGAATATCAGCAAATGTATAGACCCTAACCACTCTCTCAAGAGCATCGTAAAAGAAGATTTTCTCTGCATCATGCTTTAAGATATCAGACTCATCTATCCCATCTTCTTGAGTGTTTGTTCCTGTGGTATTATCAACCACCTCTTGTCTGCTTGGTTGATCATCACCACCTGATAGATCTTCATTTACATTCCACCACAAGTGTCGACTCTGCACCATCTTCTCTATATGCTCTAACATCTGTACTCTACTTGAGAAGTTGTGTAGTTTTGATAACTCTTTAGATAACTCGATCTGTTGATCAATATCACTATAGAGCCAAAAACCTTCGCCCAAAGAGAGTGTTTGTGCTCTTGGGTACAGATCAGTATCATCTGTACTACTCCAGTTGCCATCATATTTGTAGAGTCTTAAACCCATCTTCTCAAATAGCGCAGTATCAACTACCGCTCTATCGCCAAAAGATAGAAGGTTCCAGCCAGACTTTAGATCCAACTTAGGCTCACTAGTAGGCACTAGAGTACTATTTAACTCCAACAGCCAATCATCTCTACTCTTGATCCAAAATGCCTCAAGAGCTCTTAAAGAGAGTAGCTCATCAACCGCCTTAGCTTTTAACTTATCTCTTAATATATCATCAGAAGTGTAGGCTCTCCAGCTCTTAGTAGCTGTATCATACGCCCAGATAATCTCTACATGTTTCTCAAAAACTAAGAGATCGTCTATTGCGATAGGTAACCCCACAAGTTGCCACCCCTTCTTAAGCTCCATACTAGTTGCACAAAGAGTTACAGCTAGAAGTAAAATGGTTACTATTGAGCGCATAACAACTCCCCTTTTTTAATCTAAAACATTATAACACATTTATCAAAATCTGCTATAATGTCGCGTTCCTTACTCTTTGCTCTAATAAATTAGAGTATATTTGAAGCCATAAGGGAGACACCATTAAGGAGAATACTCTACATGAGATACTATGAAAACTTAGTAATCGTCAAACCGACACTAACACAAGAGGAGATCGTCAGTAGCATAAATGTTATTGAGCAGATCATCACCGATACAGGTGCTGAGATAACAGCACAAAACGCTATGGGAATGCGCAAATTAGCCTACCCAATTGAGAAAAACCTTCGTGGATATTTTCAGGTCATCTACTACAAAGCAGAGCCATCATCAATCAGTGAGATTGAGCGTAGATTTCGCATCAATGAAGAGCTACTTAGATTTGTTACTATCAAATACGATAGCAAAAAAGAGGTAAAAGCTTGGGAAAATGCTGTAAGCAAACTCAACACTCCAGTAAAAAGTGAAGAGCCAGTAGCTCAAGAGACTCCAGTGGAGACTCCAACAGAGCCAGCAGTTCAAGAGACTCCAGCAGCTCAAGAGTAAACAGATAAGGAGAGCACCATGTTCAATAAGATCATACTAGTAGGCAACCTCACAAGAGACATAGAGCTAAAATACTCTAGCGGTGGTTTAGCCATAGCAAAAACAGGCATAGCTACAAACCGTAAGTTTAAAAAACAGAGTGGCGAGATGGTTGATGAGACAATGTTTGTTGATATCACATTTTTTGGCAGATCAGGCGAGGTTGCAAACCAGTATTTACGAAAAGGCTCAAAAGTCCTCATAGAGGGTAGATTGATGCTAGATCAGTGGACAGATCAAAACGGACAAAAACGCTCAAAACACTCAGTCAATGTTGATACTATGCAGATGCTAGATAGCAAAGGCGATGCTCAAAATGCAGGAGGTGGTTATGATAACTCAAATAGACAAGACTCATCATACACGCCACCACCTCAACAGCAGCAACAACGCCAACAAGAGTCTAAGCCAGCACAACAGCAAGATGTGCCAGAGATAGACATTGATGAAGATGAAATACCATTTTAGGAAGGATACACAATGGCAGAAAGAAGAAAATATAAAAAAAGATATTGCAAATATTGCGAATCAAAAGTAGAGTTTATGGACTACAAAGATGCGGCACTTCTAAAAAATACTCTCTCAGAGCGTTTTAAGATAATGCCACGCCGTCTAACAGGTAACTGTAAACGACACCAAGATATGGCTACAATTGCTATCAAACGCGCACGCGCAGCAGCAATCATACCATACACAATCAGTCGCAAAGAGGTTGTAATCAACCCTTTTGAGATCATAGGCAGATAGAGCATTAAGGCCAAATTTTGGCTCTAATGCAAACACTTATCTGCTACAAATAGACTCTCACAAATACAACTTTTATCTACTCTTTACCATCTTCACTATATGGCAACTCTAAAGATTTGACATTGACAATAGCACTACCCGCTATGCCTTTTATGGAGCCATACATCCCAATGGTATTATCAAGAACCTTATCTATCTGTTTCTCTCTTTGCTTCCATATCCTAGCCATAGAGCGTCTCTCGCTATCTAGATCATGCTGCATCTGTGTAAACCCCTCAACAATGGCCTCAATCTGCATACTAAACTCTGTACTAGTAAGATAACTATAGAGCAGACTCATCTTGTCTGTTTTATTCTCCTCACCTTGCTTGATATGGCTTACTCTTATGATGCTATCTCTTAAAACAGCAGACAATCCTTTAAACTCTTCAAAGGTGCAGATCCAGACACCATCAACAAGCCCCATCCTCTCAAGTCCTGATGGTAACACCTGTGTAACTAGCACACCGATATCTACACCTTTTACTCTCATGTCTGCTTTAAATTTCTCTATCCAGCTCTTTTGAAAATCTTTTGCGCGCTTACTTTCATAGTAAATTTTTCCGCAATTTTGCACCTCTCTTGTGTGCACCACCTGAACACAATCTGCCCCTCGTGCACCTTTTTTAATCTCCTCTATCGTATCAAAAGGGTACTTATTTGTAAGATACTCCTCTATTGCCAACTCCTGAACCTCTCCTTGTAGCTGCATGCTACCCTGCTCTGCTTTTCTTTGTGCAATTTGAAGCTGCTCTTGTAACTGCTTGAGCTGCTCCTCTTTTTGCCTTAGCTTCAACTCATTTTGCTCATCTGAAGTTTTTTTAATGATCTGTTTCTCATCTTGGAGTCTTTTAGTAAACATTAACTCTGCTTCAGCATGTACTCTTGATGAGATCTCATCTTTTTCTCGTTTAAGTCTCTCAATCTCTACTCTACTCTTATTGAGCTCTTTAACTTGATTTGACTTCTCGTCAAGCTCTTTTTTGAGTAGAGCCATAGACTCTTCTTGTTCTGCTGCTAGCTCTTTTTTTAGACTCTCTTGGAGCTTCTGCTTCTGACTTTGAAGCTGTAATGCGGTAGCTCTTTCTAACTCTTTATCAAAATCTGCTTGTCTCTTTTTTATGGACTCTTCTTCCATTTTTAAAGAGGCAAATGCCTCTTTATACTTCTCTCTTTTAGCATTAATCTCATCTTTGAGTCTCTTTTGTTCAATAGCATTTTCGCTTTTGAGTCTATCTTCAAGTTGATGGTATAGTATCTCATTTACATCTATATCTATATTGCAATTTGGACACTTTATGGTTGTCTGAGCTGGCATTGTACTACTCCTTGGATCTATCTCAAAAACCAACCTCTATTGCAGGTCAATAGTTCACTGCAACCTTATAGGTTGGATCATCCTCTTCGTATGAGCAGTGTGGACCTGCATTTTGAAGCATCTTTTTACAATCTGCACTTAGATGCCTTAGTGTTAAGTTTTTACCCGCCTCTTCATACTTTTTAGTTAGCGAATCTATCGCCTCGATACCAGATGAGTCCATCACCCTTGTGTTTTTAAAGTCTACAATAACAGATTGTGGATCTTTATCTATCTCAAAGTTGTCCATAAATGTTGTAGCAGAACCAAAAAATAGTGGTCCATCTAACTCGTATATTTTTGTTCCATCTTCTAAGGTAGTGCTCTTAGCATAGATCTTAGCATGTCGCCAAGCAAACACAAGAGCGGAGATAATGACACCACTAATCACAGCAATAGCCAGATCTGCTACTACTGTAATGATAGTTACAACAACCATCACAAATGCATCAGAGCGCGGCATGTGGCGTAGATGGCTAAAACTACTCCACTCAAATGTGCCTATACTAACCATAAACATAATCCCAACTAAAACTGCAACTGGTATGATGTTGAGCAGGTCTGTTAAGAGTGCAACTAGCACCATCAAACCAACAGCCGCAACCACTCCAGAGAGCCTACCAAGCCCACCTGATGTGTAGTTGATGATAGATTGACCAATCATTGCACACCCAGGCATAGCACCAAAAAATCCACAAGCTATATTGCCGCTTCCTTGTGCTATACACTCACGATTACCACTACCTCTAGTACCACTCATCTCATCTAAAACTGCCAAAGTTAGCAACGACTCAATAAGCCCAACTAAAGCTACAATAACAGCGTATGGCAAAACAAGCATTAGAGCATCAAGACTAAATAGCGTAGAGGGTATGTTAAATGATGGAAGTTGCATGTTAAATGTTGAGAGATCTGCTAAATCACCAACTGTACCAGTACCTAAAGAGCCAAAATAGACTAGAGTTGTAAGTAGCACAATCGCAACAAGTCCAGCAGGAACGGCTTTTGTATATCGTGGCAAAATATACATGATAAGCATAGTAACAGCCACCAAAACATACATGGTAACACCTTCGCCATCAAAAAACTTAAATTGTGCCATTGCAATGACTATGGCTAAACCATTTACAAACCCATACATAGCAGGCTGAGGAACTAAACGGATAAACTTACCAAGCTTAAAAACCCCTGCCATAACCTGTAGCACACCAGCTACTATGGCGGTTAATGTGATATAGCCAAGCACCACAATAGCTAACTCTTCATTGCTGTAGCCATTAAACTTATCACTAACTTGTAGCACAAGTCCAACCAACACAACCGCAACTGCTCCAGTAGCACCACTAATCATACCAGGCTTACCACCTATAAGAGCTGTAATAAGCCCTAAGATAAATGCGGCATATAGTCCAACTATAGGGCTAACTCCAGCTATAAAAGAGAATGCTATGGCTTCAGGTACAAGCGCAACTGCTACTACCAGCCCCGATAGTATGTCGTTTTTGATGTTATTGTTTTTATAGTTACTTAGATTAATCACTGCTCTTCTTTAACGATACCAACTGCTCTTCTATCTTGCTCTTCTTCTGCTCCGCTTCACTTAGTGCTGTGCGATTTTTCTCTAGTACATCATCAGGCGCATTAGCAACAAAACGCTCATTGTTTAACATGTTACTTAACTTCAAAATCTCTCGATCTAGTTTCTGATTTTGTGAGGTAAGCCTTGTTATAATTGGCTCAAGGTCTATGGTGTTGGTTGGTAAAAATACCTCAATCTTATCTCCAATGTCACTTATAGAGTTGTCTATCTTAGAGCTTGTAAAACGCACCTCACTAACCTTAGCCAATCTGCTCACATAAGCAACTATAGAGCTATCTGCTTCTGCTTTGATGTAGGCTAAATCTATCTTTTGATTACCAAGGTCTATAAGAGTCTTGGCTCTTCGTATAGTAACAATAGCATCTTTAATAAGTTCAAATTTTGACTCAATTTGACTATCTGCATCTTTAGCAACTGGGTAGGTATCTACCATGATAGATCCATCTTGCTCTAGTGAAGTTTGTGATAGATCATGATAGAGATATTCAGTGATAAATGGCATAAATGGGTGTAGTAATTTCATAGACTCTTTAAATATCGCCCCAAGCTCACCAATACTATCTTTATCCGCTTTACTAAGCTCAATACCCCAATCACAAAACTCACTCCACAAGAAGCGATATATCGTTGTTGCCGCGTCATTAAAACGGTACTCATCAAGATTTAGACGCGTCTGATCTATCGCTCTACATAATCTACTAAACATGTACCTTCCAAGATCACTCTTAAACTCTACATCTGATAAATCATCAAACTTATCAGCATTGAGTTTAAGAAATTGTGCCGCATTGTAGAGCTTGTTGGTAAAGTTGCGATTTAGCACCAGTGCATCACTACTTAGACGAATATCACGACCTTGAGCAGCATTAATAGCCAAAGTAAAGCGCAACACATCAGCACTATACTTCTCTATCATGTCAAGTGGATCTATAACATTGCCTTTAGACTTACTCATCTTCTCGCCATGCTCATCACGCACAAGTGCATGTAGGTAGATGTGGTTAAATGGTAGCTCTTTCATAAAGTGCTCACCCATCATCATCATCCTAGCTACCCAGAAAAATAGTATATCAAACCCTGTAATAAGCAGGCTATTTGGATAGAACTGTGCTAAATCAGTACCATCTTTACTGCTACCCCAACCAAGAGTTGAAAACGGCCATAAAGCAGAACTAAACCAAGTATCTAGCACATCTGGATCTTGTGTTATTGCGCTACTACCACACATCTGACACCCATCAGGAGAGATGACCTTCGAGGCAAACTCATGACCACACTCATCACAATAAAAAACAGGTATCTGATGACCCCACCAGAGCTGTCTTGAGATACACCAATCTCTAAGCTCACCCATCCAAGAGTTATATGAGTTTATCCAGTGGGCAGGGAAAAACTCTGCCTCACCAGCATTTGTCTTCTCTATGGAGGCTTTTGCTATCTCACTTCTTACAAACCACTGTTTTGAGATATATGGTTCTACTATATTTTTGCATCTATAGCAGTGTCCTACTTGATGCATATGAGGCTCAATCTTCTCTACAAACCCCTCATCACTTAGTCTCTTAACTATGATCTCTCTAGCCTCTAGTCTCTCAAGTCCGCTAAACTCACCAGCATGATCATTTAAGATCCCACTTTCATCAAAAACAGTTATAAACTCAAGATCGTGTCTTTTACCAACCTCATAGTCATTTTGATCATGTGCTGGAGTTACCTTAACCACACCTGTACCAAACTCTCTATCTACATGCTCATCAGTAATAATCTCTATCTCTCTATCTATAAGAGGGAGTTTGATTTTTTTACCTACCAAGGAGCTATATCGCTCATCATCAGGGTGCACCATAACAGCACTATCACCAAAGTATGTCTCTGGACGCGTAGTAGCAACTACAACCTCACCGCTACCATCAGCTAAAGGGTACTTGATGTGGTAAAATTTACCCTCACGCTCCTCATGTTCTACCTCTATGTCACTAAGTGCACCATCATGTGTACACCAGTTGACCATATAGTTGCCACGAACTATAAGATTTTGATTGTAGAGGTGTACAAATGCCTCACGAACACTCTCTTGCAACTCAGAATCCATCGTAAATCTCTCACGACTCCAAGCAGGAGAGACACCCAAAGAGCGCAACTGCTCTGTCATGATATTGCCAGAGTGTTCCTTCCAAGCCCATACGCGCTCTAAAAATTTCTCTCTTCCTAGCTCCTCTTTGCTTGTCCCCTCATCTAGCAGCTGTCTCTCAACTACATTCTGTGTAGCAATACCCGCATGATCAGTTCCAGGTTGCCATAGAGTCTTATAGCCATCCATCCGTTTATAGCGCACTATGATATCTTGTAGCGTATATGTTAGAGCATGCCCTATATGCAACTTACCAGTCACATTTGGAGGTGGCATCATGATTGAGAAGCTCTTCTCTTGATCACATATCTGCTTATTGCCATCTATCTCAAAATAGCCCCTACTCTCACACAATCTATAATAACTCTGTTCAATATCTTCTGGTGCATAACTCTTCTTAGACACTTACTAGCCTTAAGTTTAATTTTTGCAATTATATCTAAATACTCCTTTTTGCACCAAAACTACTACTCAAGTAATCTTTAAAACACTCTTTTTATCCGTCTATTTATAAACTTGTAAAATATGCTCTAGTCTGAGAGGTAGTAAACTACTGTAGAGACAACTCTTACTTTTTTAATGTGAGGATTATTGTTATCTCGCACTCCAATGCTAAACTGTCCTTGTGATGCCTTTTTTATCTTTCCAAGTGTACTTTTTGAGTCTGATGCAAATTTTTCTGCTACCTCTCTAGCTTTTCTAGTAGCCTCCTCTATCATCTCTGGCTTAACTTCATTGAGTCTTGTGAAGATGTACTCTGTTCGATATAGATAATCATCACCAATAAACACAATACCCTCTCTACCCAACTTAGATAAGTTTGCCATAACACCCCTAACAGATTCAACATTTTTTGAGTAGACTGTGACGGCTTGAATTGCAGCATATCTAAACTCTGCTCCTGCTTGATTGCCATACTGTTGTGCAGATCTGTCTGTGATTGATGGTGTTGTAAATGATATCTCATCATCTTTTATGCCACTCTTTTTTAAAAATGCTCTAATCTTTTTGGTGCTACTATCAATCGACACATAGAGCTCTTCAATATTGTTGCTAGCTTCACTAAACTGAATTGGCCATATCACAATATCTGCGCTATACTCCCTCTCAGACAACCCCTTAACTGTAACCGTTCTCTCATACTCTTTAAACTTAATAGCAGCATCTCCAAGCAGATAGCCAAGTGTGCTCAACCCAAGAAATAAAAAGACTCCCAATATAAACGCATTTATCTTACTGCTATCTAACACCACATCTCCTTTAAAACTGTAAAATACTATAACATGATGGAGCTAAAATATACTAACTACTAGATCCTCTAGCCATCGCTCTTAACTCATCTTTTCCAATAGCTCTTAATGTTGCCACAAGAGTCACAAAGCCACTAATGCTAGATGATAGTGCCAAGCCTGCGGCTCCTAGCGGATAGATAAAAGCTAACGATAGTATGATGTTACACAGAAGTGATAGTGTGGCTATTTTAGCTGCCATATTCTGCTGTTCATGTGCATATAGCCAGAGTAGAAAAAGCTTACTTAGACCAAATGGCAATAGTCCTATAAGATACATCTGAAGTATTAAAGTTGTATTGAGTGTATCTTGAGCCTCAAATGCACCTCGCTCAAACAGTAGCCATACTATCTGCTCTGCAAATATAATCCCAATAGCTGTACTCACACTCAACACAATAGATAACAATATAAAACCTCTATACATCATGTGATAAGCTTTATCTTTATCTAAGTGGCGTATATGTCTTGCTATACGCGGGAAAAGAGCTATGCTTACAGCAATGGCAAAAAGAGCTAATGGAAGCTGGAAAACTCGGTTTGCATAGTAGAGATAACTGATCGCTCCAGAGGCTAAAAAACTAGCCAACCAAGTGTCCAAAAAAGCAGCTATCTGTGCTGTAGAGTTACCCCATACTGCTGGAAAAAACTTCTTATAAAACTCTCTTGACTCTTTGACAACTTTATGTTTTTTAGCCCTATAGTACTTAATGCCTCCAAGAAGCAACTTATGTAGATTGAGTACTTTTATGGTAAAAATATGTAACAACAGTTGCGCTATACCGCCACCCACAACACCATAACTAAGATATAACACAACACTCTCATTATCCATTTTTGCTGCTAAGAGTAGAGCGATTATGAGCGCAATATTGAGAAGCCCTGTGCCAAAAGCGGTAGTTGCAAAGTGATTTTTATAGTGTAAAAATGTACTTAAAAATGTCACCATAAATATGAGCGGTAGATACCAAAAGCAGATCGCTACAAATGGCGCTGCTATCTCTACACTCTGTGCATCAAATCCAACTGCTATAGCTCTGGTTGCCTCTTGTGAAAAGAGATTAACAGACATACTCATGACAATTAAAAACAGCAGAAAAACTAAAAAAATATGAATTGAGAAGAGTGCTTTATGTTTTGATCTAGTAAATGATGGCAAAAAAGATTGTACAAATGCACCCTCGGCAAATATGCGTCTAAAAAGATTGGGAAGCTTAAATGCTACAAAAAATATATCGCTATAGATATTTGCCCCTAAAATAGAGGCTGTAAGTAGATCACGAATAAAGCCCAATATACGCGAAAAGAGTATGCCGAAGCTATTTGTAAAGATAGATCTAAACATCTACATGGTTGCCAAATTGTCTCATAAGAGCAATTATAGCAGACTCTAGCTACAGCTACAACCTCTAACTGAGTGTTGCAGCGTACGCTATCGCCTTGCCTAAGTAAATGGGATAAAAATTAGCATGAGTAGGTAGATAAAAACTCAAATGCAGTAGGTCGTGACTCATCAGGTATCACTTGTGACTCAAACTTATACTCTTGATAAGCACAAATGAACTCATCAGTAAATACAGGTTTTAAAAACTCATTATCGGATATAAGACCCTCTAGTGATTCACGAAGTGTGTGTGGCATCTGTGGAATACCCTTGTCTCTAATCTCATTTAGAGATAGCTCAAATAGATCTTCATCCATAGGACCAACTGGCATATCTGCATTTTTAATGCCATCAAGCCCTGCCATCATCATAACAGCAAAAGCTAGGTATGGGTTAGCAGTTGAGTCTGGAAATCTCATCTCAACTCTAGTAGCCATCTCTCCAGCACCATAAGGTATGCGACATGATGCAGAACGGTTTTGGCTAGAGTAGGTCAATATACTAGGAGCTTCAAATCCTGGAATAAGTCTCTTGTATGAGTTTGTAGATGCGTTAGTAAATGCAGCTACAGCAGCAGAGTGCTTAAAGATTCCTCCCACATAGTTTATTGCCATTTGTGATAAGTTTGCATACTCACCTTCACTATAGAAGAGATTTTTACCATCTTTCCAAAGAGATTGGTGAACATGCATGCCATTGCCATTGTCTCCATAAAGAGGCTTTGGCATAAATGTAGCCGTTTTACCATTTAGGTGAGCTACCATCTTAACTACATATTTATATTTTTGCACATTATCTGCTGCTGTTATGATATCTGAGAAGACTATGCCGATCTCACCTTGAGCCTGAGCTACTTCATGGTGACCTAAGATAACCTCTAGTCCAACCTGCTCTAGCACCAACATCATCTCTGCTCTAAGATCTACCATAGAGTCTGTTGGCTGCACTGGAAAGTAACCGCCTTTTGTGCGTGGACGATGACCTGTATTGTACATATCATCAAAGTCTGTATTGTCGTTCCACTCTCCCTCTTCAGAATCTACTCTATAACCAGCAGCATTAACCTCTGTGGTAATCTTGACATCATCAAAGATAAAAAACTCATTTTCAGGTCCAAAATAGGCAGCGTCTGCTAAACCAATCTGGCTTGCATGCTCTAGTGCTTTCTTGGCTATAGAGCGTGGACACTTCTCGTAAGCTTGATTTTTATATATATCATACACATCACAAAATATGATAATAGTAGGATCAGCAGTAAATGGATCTAAAAATGCGCTCTGTACATCTGGCTTTAGTAACATATCGGACTTATTGATAGGTTGCCATGCCTCTATAGAGGAGCCATCAAATGGAAACCCCTGTCCCAAATTCTCCTCATTTACTGCGCTCATACGGTATGTCAAGTGGTGCCATGCACCTTTGATATCACTAAATCTAAGATCTACAAACTGTACATCATTCTCTTCACAATAGCTAAAAAACTCATCTATGCTATTTACAAACTTGCCCATTTATACTCTCCTAAAGTTGTTTTAAAAGAGTATATCCAAATAGAGTTTAGAGTATGGATAAGAGCTACCACTTAGAGCTCGACAAACAGCTTTTCTCTGTTACGAAAATACACATGTTTGCTATATCCTGTCTCAATGGCCAATCTATAGATATTGTCTAATCCAACACCAACTTGCTCAACCTTGTGTGCATCACACCCAAAACAGATCGGTATCGCTCTTTTATAAGCTGCATTTAGTAACTGAGCAGACGGATAAGCCTCACCTACTGGCTTTCTGTATCCTGCAGAGTTTATCTCCAAAACCATGCCAGTATCAGCAATAGCATCTAGTGCATCTTTGGCTATATCTAACAGATCATCTCGTGGCATAAATTTAAAAACCTTTATGAGGTCAAGATGGGCTACTATGTCAAAAAGTTTTGAAGTTGCCAAAAGCTCTATCTGTTTAAAGTATGCTCTCCAGATCTCATCTATGTCAGCACCCTCATACCTACCTATAAACTCTGGATTGTCAAAACCCCACTGGTCTAAAAAGTGAACAGATCCTATGAGATAATCAACATCTGCATCTAAAACTCTTCTATCCATATGTCCAATAAGATAATCCACCTCATACCCAAAAAGTATATCTATCTGTGAGCTGTATCTCTTTTTTGCATCAAGCACCATAGATCTATAAAGATCCATCTGCTCAAAACTCATACGATACTTCAAGTCAAAATCCATAGGTGCGTGATCGCTAAAGCCATATATATCTATGCCATTGACTATGGCAGCTTTTGTAAACTCATCTACACTACCCTCTGCGTGATTGCATAGATAAGTATGGTTATGTAGGTCTATTTTCATGCTGGTATTATACAGTAATATCTATCTATCATCATGATGATCGCCCTGCCTGAGTAATAGCATCAAAAATTCTCTTTGAGCTATTGGCATCTTTATGGTCAAAAAATAGACTTGAGATTTTGGCATACTTATTTCGCACCTTAAAGTCTACTGCGATATTGTACTCAATCTCCTGTACGATATCTTCATGTTTATGGCTAGAGAGACCACATAGTTCCTCTTTATACTCTATAAAACTACCACCCTCTACAGACAAAAATTCATCTAAATCAAACTGATAAAAAGCTACTGGACGGTTGATGTATGCCATATCAAATGCAATAGATGAGTAGTCTGTAATTAACATTACAGAAGTTATGAGCTCGCTATATAGATCTATCTGATCCATGTTGGAAAATAGTATATGCTCTGATGAGTTATAGTGTCTGCTAAACCTAGCCATAGCATGATGAAAACACACATGGAGTGTATAGTTATGCTGCTTAAGGACTCTATTGAGCAGGCTATCACTAACAAAAGCCTCTATCTTGTTGTGAAACCTTGATTTTAGATACAGATCTTCACTCAAATAGCGCAAATCCTGACGCCAAGTTGGTACAAAAAGAATTTTTCTCTGTGTGGGTAGATGTTGATTTTGATAGAGCCTATCAAAGCGTGCCAAACCGCTAACTATTATAGTCTCGCTTTTATACCCCAGCTGATCTACTACATAGCCTCTCTCTTTTTTTGATGAGACAACAAAAAGATCAAATTTTTCACCTCTTCTAGCAACCTCATAAGACATGTAGTACTCGCTTTTTTTCAATGCAAAAATACCATGTTGTAAAAATACAGAGAGCTTAGAGTCATAAAGCTTCTCAATTATTGAGCTATAAGGGTAGATATCTCTATGTCCATCACTAAATATATAGACTTTAGCAGCTATAGCAAGAGTTAGGTTTTTTAAGCTCCCATACTCTACAACATATCTACTATGTTCTCTAGCATAATCTGGTAGGTTTTTTTTATCTGCTACAAAATAGATTGGCTTCTTTGGAAAATTAGCACGGCAATATAAAAAAAACTGGTAAGCATTATCATCTCCTCCTTGACCAAGCTTTTCACCTATTAACCATACATCATCTTCCATTGTACCACTACAATAAAACACTCTACTCACAAGCTCAACTAACTTGCTTGCACTTTTTTTAGCTAAAGTATAGACTCTAGCTCCTAACTTCTCAACAGTACCCCTTCTCTTTGGAGCCATCATAACCATAAGAGCCTTTGCTGCCTCAAACTCACCATTTTTAATCTTATATAATGCTGCTCTATATTTTGGTGATATTGACTCAAATGCGCTATCATCAAGCTTGCACACAAGCTCTTTGCTACCATGTAAGATACTATCTATGGCTAAATTATCTTGAGCAAAAGGGATTAGCCTATACATTAAAGCATTGAGTTCATTTACATACCTATAGTTAAAGATCTTCTGGTTATTGGCATAAATAGAAGATTGTTGCTCTAGATCTAACTCACTAGATACTCTAAAAATATCTCTAAAAACTCTCTCATCAACAAGAGATGTTAGTGAAGATTTAGCAGCACCTCGTGATCGATACAGATAGACTATATCTGGTATGATAGCGATACACTTGGCTCTATATAGAGCACAACTTACAAAATATATATCTTCACGCAAGTATGCATCTTGTAGAAAATGTATATTGTTATCTCTAATAAATTCTAAAAGATAGATCTTATTGCAAGGGGACATATTGTTTATCAACTCTGGCATTTTATCTAGATTTGTTGAGTTGATGCGTGTGTGTAAAAATCTCGTCATACTCTCATGAATCCAAGTGCGGTTGTGGGCAAATGCTCTAAACATTCCTATTGCAATTTCACCACTATTGGACTCTATGCTGCTATGTAGATTGTTGATTGCACCATCTGGAAGAAGATCATCAGAGTCAACAAACATGACATATCTGCTCTTAGCTTGTTTGATGGCAAAATTGCGTGCTGTAGCTGGACCACTATGACTCTGTTGAAAAAGCTCAATATTGTCATAAAGCTTCTGAAGAGAGCGAACATGTAAAACTGTATTATCTGTTGAGCCATCATCTACAACAATAACCTGAACTCTAAGGGCTGTAGTCTGCTCTACTATAGACAATATGGCTCTTTTAATATATCGGCTAGTATTATAAGATGGCATAATACATGTTATATCGTATCTAAACTGATCAATCTTCATGTTTTACTCAAAAACTTTCTCTTTATAAGTAGCAGTAAATCCCCAATGATTGGGACTTTTTTGAGTTTTTGCATCAAGATAATCAAATCGGAATTTTTATAGTATGTAAAGATTTTACTCTCTTTAGATCTCTTTTTGTATTTGCGAAAAATGATAGACTCTTTGGGTATCCTAAAGTCACCCTCTTCTGATTTTGATGATAGCTCTAAAAGTCTCTTACTTAGCCTCTGATAGTTTCTGTTGCGAAAACTCATGTATTCAGTCTCACTATCAACTTGATGCCAGATATGAAAAAGTACAACTCCTTTTTGAAAAGTTATATCTCCATAGAGCTCATACAGACTCTTCCATCCGCGATATTGATCTATGGTTTGAAAATCTTTATAGTCTAAATGTAGCTCATCTGGTAGAGGAAATTTGCCACTACTGCACATCACTCTTAGGTTAAACTCTATATCTTCATAACCCCACTGCTCAAACTTCTCATCATACCCACCAAGTTCAAGATAGCGACTACGATGATATATTGCCACTGAAGTTCCTGTTGAAAACTTATCAATAATGCTGCTATCATGCTCTATAAGTTTTTGTAGTAGTAGTGATTTTCGCTGATGCTCATCTGTATTAAAAAAAAGCTTGTGACCTAAATCTTGACTAAGATAGATAACGCTAAACATAATAAGATCTTTTTTATGCACCTCTAACTGTTGTGACTCTATCTCGCGTAGAGCATCGCTATAAAAACCAGGGTATGGATAGAGATCTACATCCATAAACATAATATATTTTGTCTGTGCTATATCGACACCGATATTGCGTGCGCGTGCCATATTTGTCTTTTTGTTTGATGTGTCAAGATAGTGATATTTTATATCTAACTCTATACATTTTTGCTCATGTTGAACTCTTGATTTATCATCAGAACCATCATCTATAACAATAAAATCTACCCTAGTTCTATCTAGATACGGATCAGATAAACAGTAAGATATACGCTCCACAATATCTCTGGTTGCACTAGCGCGTATAGGAACAATAACAGTAAGCTCAAGCATGAGTTAGTGCCTCTAGCGAAACTCCAACATCAACACTATCTAGATCACATACAATCTCAATAAACCTTGATTCAATTTCTGTAGAATTTAAACTTTTGCAGTAGTTGAACTCATCTATAGATAGGCTACTACTATCTTCAAACTTAAGTGTTAAAAGTTTTTGAGCCAATAGTGCGATATTTTGCATAGGTAGCTTGTCTATCTTGATTATAGAAGCTCGCGCTAACAAAGAGTCAACCTCACAGTATCTATGCTGCTGATGATGTAAAACTACTTTACCATCTAAGTACTCATAATGAGAACTCTTCCCTATAAGATTAAAATCGCCATACTCTGTAGCAAGCATAAGATCTAGCAGATAGTTTGGCGCATAATAGTCCTCAAAAACCATACCAGCAACATAATCAAACTCTATATCTAACCCTAGATCATTGATACTTTTACTCTCACTCAAACCTACACATAGAGCACTACCTAAATCCATCTTTATGACATCAGCACAATCTGTAACAACTACCAACTGCTTGTTGGCATAAGTCTGACTTGCAAATAGATCATATAACATCAAAGCTTCATCTTTACTAGTAGCGTAACCAACAACAAGCACCAAATAAGATTTAGTCACACTCTTTATGTTGTAGATTTTTGAGATAGCGCTATGTAGTCTATCTTTTGCTGTATGCTCCATCATAACTTTTCTTAATGCTAAAAGTCTTAATTTGCGTTTTTTTAAATCATCTTTTTCCAAAGAGGCAAATCTCTCTAACATGAGATCTGCATCATCAGTAGTAACAACCAACTCACCAAACAGCCTCTCTACCCCTTTGGAGTAGTTGCTCAAAACAGTTGTATTGCAAGCTAGAAGCTCAAAAACTCTTCGTGCAAACATACTTGAAGAGTCTGTTATAGAGTTTAGATTTATAGCATATTCGTATCCTTTATTGGCAATATCTATATCTTTATAGCTAAGATTGCCCCGTATAAAAGGTTTGTATGCAGATGGGAACTTATGGACACTGTCGCTATTGTAAAACTCACGATCATATATATCGATATCTATCAATGGAATTAGAGTTGACATAAATGACTCCAGTGTAGCAGTGCGTCTTTTGTATCTATGGTAGTATGCACCAGCAAACACAACACCATGTTTTCGTAAAGATCTCTGTATGGGATTGTGTATTTTAGGTTGGCATCCAAAGGGTAGCAGATAGACACGCTTATGCAAAACATGCTGTCTGTATTTAGCTATGCACTCTATATCTGTAGTAAATATGTAGTCAAAGTACTTTGCGGTATCGATAAAATTGTCAAAATAAGTTGGATCCTCTTTGCTCCAAAATAGTGTTGGAATATTGTGCTCTCTACAGTAGCTTAGTAGATCAACCAGCTCTTGACTTAAAAACTCTACCTTCTGCACCCAGCTATCATCTTTGCCTCTCCACGCAGACTCAACAAATAGTACCTCAGGTCTAAAAGCTTCTATTTCAGATCTCCAAGAGCTTGATGTTAACTGGTTAAAATTGGCCTCAGGAGAGAAGTAGCTATAGGTAAATGTATCCATAATACAAGATACTCTTAATTTTTTTATATCTAGCAGCTCTTTTTTATCGTCTAATTTTGCATCTTTATTGAGTAAAAAAGTTGCATCTACACTACTATGTTTGAGTCTACTCTTCTGTTCTAAAGAGTCTCTTCTGATGGAGTAGATTTTCTTAGGTAGCGCCAACAGATCCGTAAAAGTTTTTATCTCATGTAGCAGTAGATGTCCAAGCTTATAAGATGCGGAGTTAAGAGTTCCACTGTAATTTTTTCTAAGTAGTTCACACTCTTTATCTTTAGCATCTATCTCCAACTGTCTCTTAAAGATCTCTAATTTTGACAACTTGATAATCAGCCTCCATGCTGCTTAGTAAAGTTTTCTTGTGTCTCTTTATAGATAGAGTGTATTAATTTTTTTGCCTTTTTACTATCTCTATTTGCCACAACCCACTCTCTTGCATTTTTAGATACACTATCATATAGCTCTTTATCTTCATAAAGCTTTAATATATTCTCCACAATAGACGCCACGCTCTCTTTTTGATGAATAAGACCATTTACCTCATGTTTTAAAAAATAGCTATTTGCCCTAACAGATGAGGATACAATTGGCTTTGCATATGCCATCGCTTCAAATGGTTTTTTTGGTGATACAATCTGGCACACCTCCCAATCTAGTCTAGGGTAACAAGCTATATCGATAATGGAGTAGTATTGTTCAACTTCCTCATAAGGTACTCTTTTTGTAAAGATAAAAAGTGACTCTATATTTAAATGTTTGACTTTTAGCTGTATATTATCAAGGTCGTTACCATCTCCAACTATGAGATATCGAAACTGATCTTTATACTTTACATCTATCTGTTTTGCTGCTTCTACAAGCAAAATAAGTCCCTCATAATCAACCACAGAGCCAATAAATCCTACTATGAACTTATCTACAACATCAAGTTTTTTAAGTAGCGATAGATCTTTATTGACAGGTATTAGTCTCTGTGTGTCTACGCCATTTGTAATGGTAAATATCTTCTTGCCATCAATACCCCTGCTAATCAGCTCCTCTTTTACAATCTCAGACAGAGCCAACACACTTGTTGCATCTTTGCAAGCTTGTATCTCTAATTTTTTCTGCATTTTATATGTCAAGCTATCTTTAAAACTTGGCTCTCTTGAGGCTCTTGTTGTCTCCCAAAAACCTCTCACCTCATATATGGATGGTAGACCCAATATTTTAGCACAATTAACCCCTGCAAGCCCATTGAGATAGTTAGATGCGCTATGTATGAGTGAGGCATCTTTCTCTTTAGAGAACTCTAATAGCATCATTGTGTAGTTGTGTACATATTGGCTAATAGTTGTCTCACCCCATCTGTAGCCCTCTTTATCGAGCCTGCGGTAGCTTATGTCATCTACTACTGGGTATCTGTTATTGTCTAAAAACTTCCCTATTTTTTTTAGATCTATTGGGAAACCAACTCTTGTGACTGGGAAAATATTTACCTCTTTATCTTGAACCAGTTTTGATATAAAGTGGGTTCGTATAGCATATCCGTTATTTGTCTCTGGAAGAGAGTTGTGTATGTTGTATATGATATTGATCATGTTTGATTTTTGATGCTCTACATCTGCTTTAAGATACCTATAGCCAAAAATTAGCAATATCAGCTTATCTAGTTTGACTCTATTTATGTATATCTTGATAAATTTTATTAAGTTTTTTAGCAATTACTCTCCAATCTCTCTCTTTTTTTACCCACTCTCTAGCCTCTCTACCCAAAGAGCTCCTCAACTCCTCATCTTCAATCAGAGTTTTTAACTTTATTGACAAATCCTCAACACTATCTTTTTTAAATACTATACCATTATGACCACTCTTTACAATCTCCGCTAAGGCTGCCACATCTGAAGAGATAACTGCCTTAGCCATCGACATTGCCTCAAATGGTTTTAGCGGAGAGACCATCTCAGTAACAAGAAGTGATTTTCTTGGAAAAGGGGCTATGTCTACAATCGAGTAGTACCTCTCTACCTCATCATGTGCCACTCTACCAGTAAAGATAAAATACTCATCAAGAGACAACTGTGCAACCAACTCTTTTAGACCATCAAGTGCTACTCCATCACCAACAATCAAGACGGTGCTATTTTTTATGCCACTATCGACCAATAATTTAAATGCTCTAACTAGATAATCTAGCCCCTCATAGTGCACTATGGAGCCTATATAGCCAATAACAACACGATCTTTTACATTTAACATATCTACTAAATCTTCATCTTTATCTAGCGGGATGAACCTATCTGTATCTACGCCATTTGGTAGCACTCTAATCTTATCAGCATCCACACCATGTTTTACCATCTCTGTTTTTAGCGCCTCTGTTATACTTAGTACTACATCAGCACTCTTGGCTGCTTCTACTTCTAACTTCATGTTTAAGCTATATAGCTCTGTGTGTTGAAACTTCTGCTCTCTTGAGACTCTAGTGATCTCCCAAAGTCCTCGTATTTCGTATATTGACTTTAATCCCAATACTCTAGCTGCTTGGATTGCAGCTAAAGCGTTATAGAAGTTTGATGCCGCATGGATGAGAAGAGGACTCTCTTTGCTAGCTACTCTACACACCTCTTGTGCATAACGCTCTATGTATTGTATGTATGAAGAGTTGCTAAAGTTTACATTTGATTTTAATCTAGTATATCTAATCTTTCCAATCTCTTCATTATCATCTATGCCCAAGAATGAGGGTAATTTTAATATATCTTTTGGATAACTAAGTCTGCTTACACCTATCATGGTAAAATCATTCAGACTATTTACCCCCTCCATAAGCCCATGTGCTCTTGTTGCATATCCGCCCGAATGGTACGGTAGTGTGCTGTGAAGAAGATAGAGTATGCTGCTGTTATTCTTAGTGTTTAAATCCGTTAAACTTCTGTTTGGTAGTGGAAAATCTTTGCTAATTAAACTAAGATTCTCTCTCCATCTAGATTTTTTTAATGTCGCCACATCACTACTATCATCTGCAAGTGTATCTATAGCCAAACTAATATTGCCTTGCCTAATGTACAGATCAAATAATTTTAAATTTAAAATTCTAGATGATTTTATCTGTATGGCTCTTTTTATGTACTTAATTGACAGATCCACATCTGTATTTGTAAGGGCATATCCAACAAGCCTATAAATGCGATCTTTATGTGATATGTGTTTATCTAACAGCTCATTTAACTCTCTATCTAAAAGCTCTAGCTCTCCAAGTTTTGCTAGAGATATCCAGCTGGTTATCTGCTCTTTATTGTCATGTTTTAAGATCTCTTGATGAATCTGTTCATCATCTTGCATTGAAAAAAAGCTCTGGAAGTAGTGGTAGGCTTCGCTATATCTATCTAGACTCTTTAATCTAAATGCAAAAATTTTGCCAAAAGCGATATCGTCCATATTGTTATCAATATAAATCTTTCCATACTTAACTGCTAACTCTACATGAGTATCTTTTAGTATGACAAAAAGTTTCTTATATATCTGCTCATTATAGTTGGCATCTATACAGTTTTTCATAAAATCTTCGATAAAATCTTCTACTTCTTGCCTACTGCTATCTAACATATTGGTAACTTTTTGTAAAAAAGTCTCTATATCTAAACAGTTATTTTTACTAGTAGCACCTTTACCTGAAGATAACAGTCCTCTCTTGGCTCTCTCTTTTTTCATTGAGAGAACTTTTTTTGGTAACAAAATTAATGACTTTAGATTTTTTGTTTCATGTAGAAGCAGATGACCAAGTTTATAGGACAAAGAGTTTAGGCTATCTTGATGATCCCTTCTTGATCTTTCAAGAAGCTTTGCTTCTCTTTTGAGCTCTACTCTGTGTGATTTAATCTTAGACTTATATAGCGCCTCTATATTTTTCAATCTCTCAATCTCTATGTTTTTATCTTCCAAATCCATCATGTATCTATCAATGCAGATATCTTTTTGCTCAAGCTCCGCCTTATATCTATCTACCATTTCAGATAAAAATATCTGCTTTTTACTGCTCTGCTGTTGCTGTTCGCGTAATATTTGAAGATCTGCAAGTAGAGCCTGCTCTGTATCTGCCATCTCCTCTATCTGTTTAGTGCTTTTAGTCTTAAATGCGTTAAACTTCTCAACTAACAGATCGTACTTCTGTCTATTTGCTCTTTTGTTTTCATACAGATTTTCAAGCTTTGTATGCATCTCTCGCTCTTTATCTGCAATCTCCTGTTTCTGCTTAGTACTTTTAGTCTTAAATGCATTAAACTTCTCAACTAGTAGATCATACTTCTTTCTATTTGCTCTTTTGTTTTCATACATCTGTCTAAGCTTCTCTTGTATCAGTCTCTCTTTGTCGACCAGCTCTCTCTCTATGTCGAAAAACGAACTCTCTACTTTTTGAACACTAACACAATCTATCTGTCTACAAGCACTCTCTGAGTTATCTCTAAGCACTCCAACAAAAGCGATCCATTTTCCCATGATCTCAATCTGCTCAACATTAAAGTTTTTAAATAACATGCGATATGGTTCTAAAAGATAGAATGTATGCTTGTGATCTACATGGTCATTAATGCCAAATGGCACTGTGATAATTAGCTTACCATTTTCTACAAGCAGATCCTTAGCTCTATCTATAAACTGCTGAGGATCTTGTAGATGCTCTAAAACTTCAGCAATAATGATTGTGTCAAATTGTCTATCTTTAAAGTCATAAGATAAAAAATCGGCTCTTAAAAAGTTGATATTTTGACGAACACTACTTTTTTCTTGTAGTAGCGCACTCTCTGCTTCATCTATAGCTTTTTTACTTATATCTACTCCTACTACCTCTCTGCCTTCACGACCTAGTAGTATAGGCAATATTCCTTGACTGCACCCTATGTCAAGTATTTTTTGTCCCTTAATATTGTCACATATCCAGTGCAGACGGCGTTGAGTCTCTATCATCAGTCTCTCACCGAGTTCACCTCTATATGCTTCTGCTACTCTATCATGAATATCTATATCTATCTCTTCAATATATTCATTCACGCTCTCTCCTATTTTGCACTTATCTGATAAAGATAGTAAAATCTTCCTAAGTTAGAGTCTAGCTTATACTCTTCTATCTCTAATTTCCAGCTCTCTAGATGTGGCTTTATTAGCTTTTTATAGTCCCACGAGTAGGAGTAGGGCGTGGTATCTATGACTGTATTGGTTCTAATGTTTAGATTTTTAACAACTTTTCCCTCTTCTCCAATCCACGGCTCAAGCAGAAGCACCCCTTTTTTAGAGATGCGTAGTAGTTGTGATAAGATCTTATCTGGATACGGAACATGATCTAATACAGATACCGTATAGACTACATCGTAAGTATTATCGGGGATAATACTAAAAATACTCTCATCTAAACATGCTACATTTAAATGGCACTCCTCTTTAGCATATTTTATCGCTTCGCAATTTATATCTACGCCAAAAACATCCACATCTGCATCGCTATTTTTAATGGCAATTAAATTTTTACCAGCATTGCATCCAAACTCTAAAACTTTTTTAGGAGCATACTCCAAAACCTTTGTTGCAATAAATTTTGACCAAGGTCGCTCTAGCTTATAGTTACTAAAGTTTATACCCGACCAATACTCTTTGGCTAACTCTTTCTCATTCTCCTCAAAAGTAGATGAGCTTACTATTTTGATATCTTTCACAAATTTCCCCTTACTCTTTAATGTATTGAATTGATGGTTCAGACTCTTGTAGTGAGACTATCCCGTTTGCAAGTTTTTTTGATGGTAAAACCTTAAACATATATGAGTCTATGACCCTATTGATATACACTTTATGAGCATCAACAACAGCAGTATTGGTATAATAAACTCCTGCATGCATGGCACAATTAAAGTTCCACTTTATCTGCAATATTTCACCTTCAGCAGCACCAGAGATATCTTCTTCATGTGCTGCGCCACTTATCAATACACCCTTCTCGTTTAAAAACTGCATTCCGCAAAAAATTTTCTCAAAACTCTTTTTAAACTTTAATTTATAGCAGTAGTTATATCGCTCATTGGTGATCAAATTGTTAACTTTTTTGCCATCTAAATTCTCTATTTTGATATCGTAAATTTCTAACAAGCTATTATCATACTCAATTCGATTTTTTGACTCTAACCCTGTGGTGTAAAAAGATTTTTGATCTAGATTAACACTATCTAATGACCTAGTGTTATTTTTCTCTACTTTACTGATTGGCTTGATCTTCAAGGTAGTGGTTTTTATCTCATCTAAAATCTCTTGCTTATTCTCATCTTTAGCAAAAAGATACTTCTCATAATACTTAGTAACCTCTTTTGGGTCACCATCCATCAGTATCTCACCACCATGTAACATAACTGCTCTACTGCACAGACGACTTATTTCGCTTGAGCTATGTGAAACATAAATTATAGTTTTTCCACTTTCAAAAAATTCCTGCATTTTTGTATAGGATTTTCGTTTAAAATGTATGTCACCAACAGATAGAACCTCATCTAGTATCAATATTTCAGGATCAATATGGATAGCAACAGAAAAGCCAAGTCTGGATCTCATTCCGCTACTATATGTCTTTAATGGTTGATGTATAAACTCTCCAATATCTGCAAAAGATATAATGTCATCAAGTTTTTCACTCATCTCTTGTTTTGAAAAACCTAAAATGGTTCCATAAAAAAAGATATTTTGCTCTCCTGTAAATTCAGGATTAAACCCCGAACCAAGCTCTAAAAGGGCAGATATTTTTCCATCTACCTTAATAGAGCCACTATCTGGGGTTAGTACATTTGTAATCAGCTTCAACAGGGTAGATTTTCCACTTCCATTCTTGCCTACAATACCTAAAATTTCACCCTTTTTTATGTCAAGGTTTATCTTATTTGTGGCGTAAAATTTCTCATGATATATCTTACCAAAAGGGCTTAGTGCCTCTTTAAGTCTATCTTTTGGATTCTGATAAAGCTTATAATACTTTGAGACATCTCTAAGTGATA
>JAMONY010000071.1 GCA_027066325.1 Helicobacteraceae bacterium
AGACAAGAAAGATACGAAGAGAGAAAATTGGATTTATATTTCAAGCACACTATCTTATACCGTTTTTAAATGTCATAGAAAATGTCACCTTGCTTCCTCAAACAAATGGCATCTCAAAAGAGGAGTCAGAAAATATAGCGATGGAGCTTTTGAACTATTTTGATATCGCAGATAAAGCACACTCTATGTCATCTGAGCTTTCAGGTGGACAGAACCAGAGAGTAGCAATTGCTAGAGCTTTAGCAAATAAACCTCAAATCATACTAGCTGATGAGCCAACCGCAGCACTTGATAGCGAACGATCAATCGATGTTGTAAAGATGCTTAAAAAAATTGCCATAGATCAAAATGTCGCTGTTGTGATGGTAACTCATGATGAAGATATGCTACCTCTTTGTGATAGAGTCTTAAAGATAGAGAATAAAAAAGTGATCTCAATAGATGCAAAAAATGGTAGCAAGATTATCTAACCTCCTCTACCTTTTTATGTTATCTTCTTTTATACTCCATACAAAAACAAGAGGTATAAAGATCAGTGTCATCAAAGTTCCTACTATAAGCCCTCCGATAGCAACAGCTCCAAGTGGGGCTAATCTCTCTAATCCAATAGCTGCTCCTTGAGCCACTGGTAGCATCCCAGCTGAGACTGCAAAAGCGGTCATAAGGACAGGTCTAGTTCTTATCTTGATAGCTTCTAACATGGCATCTTTTTTATTAAGACCATCTTTTATCCTCTGTATTGCAAAGTGTATGAGAAGTATGGCATTATTTACTATCACACCAGATAAGAGCATAAAGCCCATCATAGCAGGCATAGAGACATGGTAACCGATACTAAGCATTGTCCACGAAGCACCTATGATAGTTAGTGGTATAGAAAAGAGTATCATCAAAGATATCTTGATATTTCCAAACATCACAATAAGTGTAAAAAAGATAAGAACAATAGCAACAACAATAGCCCCTATCATCCGCTCTGCAGAAGCTTTAAACTGTTTGATATCACCAATTTGTTCAAGCTCTACACCACGAGGTAGACTGATAGACTCTAACTCTTTTTCAAAATTTGCCATGATATGTGAGATAGCCCCTTTTTCTCTATTTCCATAAACTTCTAATGTATACTCTAAGCCCTCTCTTGTGATGAGAGTTGGCTCTTTGTGTGATTTTATAGTGGCTATTTTATTTAGTGGAATTTTTCCTTTTGGAGTCTTTATAAGAAGTGTTAAGATATCATCAAAACTATCGATCTGATCTTGTGGCAATACTACTCTTACAGTATAGTCTATACTGTTTGTTTTTTCAAAAGTAGCCACCGGCAGTCCACGAAGAGCCAATTGGATTTGAGAAGTTACATCAGATCTTTTTAGCCCATATCTAGCAGCCTCTTTCTCATCAATTTTGAGATCATAGACTCTTTTATCCATATCCCAAGTGGTTGATACTGACACAACTCCTCTAGTTCTCTCTAGTGCATCTACCACATCACTGCCTGCATCTTGAAGCAGATCTATATCTGAACTACTTAGCTTTGCATTGACACTTGCTCTTATACTTGCTAGTGCAGTTGCGCCATATGGAGTTACATCAAGATCTTTTACATGTTCAATCTCTCTTATAGCATCTCTTAGTGCTTTTGAAATCTGCCAGATATCTTCATCTCTTTTGTATCTATCTACATAAGTCGCAACTATCGATATATGATCAATCCCACTACCGCTTCCTATGCTAAGCACACCAGCTTCACTGCCTATACTTCCTGATATTCTTAAAACTTCACCTTGCTCTTTTATGATCTTATTTACTTTTTTTATAACCTCTTTACTCTTTTGTATAGGTAGGTTTGCTTCAGTGACTATCTTGATATTTACAGCTCCTGTATCCATCGGAGGCATAAGCTCTTGTCCTACAACTGGCATAACTATCTTTATAGAGGTTACAAATAGAGCTAAAAGCACTACAACAGAAGCAACTGCCAAGAGTTTAGATGAGAGTATGGCATTTACGATATTTGCAAAAAAGCCTTGTATGTAGTTGTTTGCTGTACCTATGACTCTGTGAAAAAGATCCTCTATTTTTAAAAGAAGTGGCTTTTGAAATGAGAGTATATATAAAGACAAAAGAGGAACTGCAATGATAGAGATGATATATGAAGCCAAAAGAGCTAATAAGAGCGTACCAACAAGTGGAGCAAAAACAGTCTGTGGATATCCACCAACAAATAACATAGGAGCTAGAGCTATCATGGTTGTGATAGTACCGCTTAGATCAGCAAACATGATCTCTTTTGTACCATCATAAACAGCACTCTTTATATCTTTACCAAGCTCTTTGTAGTGCCTCTCTATATTTTCCATCACCACCACAGTATCATCAAGCAACAACCCAAGAGCTAGTATGATAGCCGTTAGTGTAACGACATTAAAATCTATTCCAACAAGATACATAAGAGCAATTGTTGAAGCATAAACCAAAGGAATTGTTACTAAAACAACCAATATCTGTCTAAATGATGCTAAAAACATAAAAACAACAATAGTAGACATGATAATAGCATCTCTTAAAGATTCAAACATATTTGTAGTGCTCTGCTCTATTGTCTCTTTTTGGGTATCACTAACTTCAAAACTGATATTTGGGTACTGAGTTTTAAACTCCTCTAACATAACCTCAATCTTATCGATAGTTGTTATAACATCAGCAGTTGTTGATCTTTGGATTGAAAGAGCAATAGCCTCTTTAGCATTTCCAAAATAGAGAGCTTGGTTTTCATAATGTCCAAAATATACATCTGCAACATCTGAGAGTTTTATATCACTAGTTATAGGAAGAGATTTTAAAGTATCTATACTATCTCTTTTACCATTTGATTTTAGAAGATATCTATGCTCGCTACTAGTTACAAAACCTACTGCATAATCTTTGCTATTTTTTTGTAAAGTAGCTATGATATCTGAGAGTGAGAGTGAAAGAGCATCTAATCTATCTCTATCTACAACTATCTGAAGCTCTTTTTTATACCCTCCAAATATATCTACATTTGCCACACCTTCTGTCTTTAAAAGTTTATGTTTTATCTCACCACTAGCAATATCTCGAATATCTTCTAAGCTAAGATGAGTATTTTTCTTAGGTGATAGTGCCACAACAAGTACAGGTGCAGTGGCTTCGGTGATTTTGATGATTTGAGGCTCTTTTATATCCTTTGGAAGTTTTGATCTGACTTTTGAGAGTGCGTTTGATACATCATTTACAGCTGTATCTATATCTTTGCTATACTCAAACTCTGCTCTTATAACGGTGACTTCATCGATGGTATTTGAGTATGCTCTTCTTATCTCATCAAGTGCATAAAGCTCCTCTTCTATTGGTACTGCTATATTGCTAGCCATCGTTTTTGCTGAGGCTCCAGGCTGGATTATGACTATAGCAATTTCAGGATAGTTTGAGTTTGGAAATAGATTTCTATGAGTTTTATCATACCCCAACACCCCTGCTAGTAAAAAAAGTGCTAAAAATGAGATGATGATATATGGTTTGCTAAGAACTCTCTCAATCCAGCTTTTAGGAGTCTTACTCATCTTCTGCCTTTATAATCTTTACACTTTTATAGGCTGGAAGTTTTGCTAAATTTACTTCACTCTCTTTAGCAACTACAGATGAAGGACATGGAGAGATGATAGCAGACTTTTGATCTTTTATCTTTATCTCTACTTTTAGTGGTTCAAAATATCCATCTTTATAGACCATAACAAATGTAGCATCTTTTTTATGTAAGATTGTATCATTTGCTACTGCACATCCACTCTGTTTTTTGGTTAAAACTTCTATATTTAGTTGACTCTCAAGTGGTAAATCTATCTCTTCTATAAGCTTAACCTCAGCTACACTTAAACCATTTTTAGAGCTGTTATAGAGAGTTTTTATATATCCTATTTTCTCATCTAAGCTATAGACCTCTTGATCTTTTAAGATCTTTTGCTCTTTAGTTTTGGCATATGAGAAGATCAGTTTTAAATCCATGCTACTTAGAGATAAGATAGGTTTTGAAGCTACTGCCAAATCACCCTCATGTAGAAAAATAGTATCTATAACTCCATCAAACGGTGCTGTGATTTTTAGATATGAGAGTTGATGTTTTAAGTTTAAGAGTTTTTGTTGGCTATTTTTTACAACCATCTTTTTAGCTTGAAGTGCAAGTTTTGATTGATCAAGCCTCTCTTTAGCTAACCCACCAATCTTATATAACTCTATATTTGAGTTATGTACACTTCTTGTCAGAGCTTCATCACTCTTTTGCTGTTTTATAACCTCTTTAAGTTCTGCTATTGAGGATAAAATATCTGTTTGATCTATCTTAACAAGTATATCACCTCTTCTGACTACTTGAGCCTCATCTACATATACTTTTTGTACAAAACCTGCCAATTTAGTTGATAGTTTGATACTTCTTTGTGCTTTTAACTGGGCTAAAAAAGAGGCTCTGTTTTCAATCTCTCTTATCTTTGGCTCTACAACTCTTACACTTACGCTCTCCACAGCAGGCAGTGGTTCATTTGCAATTTGATCTTTTGTATTATCTAATAAAGATTTACCTTTTATGCCAAGCAAAACAACCAATACAACAACAACTACAGTAACTACTATTTTTTTAAGACTCACCATTTACCCCTCTCTCTTGTAGATACTCTAAGTAGTATCTGTTTTTTTGATACTCATATCTACTTTGTATAAGTTTAGATTTTGCAAACTGAGTTCTGTTTTTTGCCAAAAGAAGATCATTTAGTGTGCTAACTCCACTCTCATACCGTTTTAGCTCAATCATCTCTGTCTTTTTGCTTAACTCTAACTCTGCTTGGTTTCCCTCATGCTCTGCCTTACTTCTGTTTATATTTAAGATAGCTATACTTAAGAGCTTTTTTAACTCTAGCTCATTTCTCTCTTTTTTTAAAATAGCTTGCAGTTTTGCAACTTTTGCTTTTTGTGTTGATATATCTCGCTTGTTAAAATCTATGAGATTGTATTGTGCTTTTAGACCAATCTGCCATAGAGTCTCATTGTCTATGTCTCCACTTTGTATATCTTTACCATAATTTTTCCCATAGTATGAGTTAAGGCTGATAGTTGGAAACTTAGATGAGTTACTCTTAGCTATAAAACGGTCTGCTTTTTTGACATTAAGATTGTCAATTTTTACTCTTGATAGCGATAAGCTCTCTTTAAAAAGAGTCTCTTTTGAGTAGTTTAACTCTTCTACCGCTACATCTATTGGAGTTAAATTGGTATCTACATTTTTACCAACCATAGCAGATAGCGATGCTAAAGTTATCTCTATGTTTGAGCCAAGTGTCTCTCTTTTTGTCTGTGCATTTTTTAGTTCAACTTTAGCTTTTAAGAGATCAATCTTAGCTTTTTTACCAAGCTGGAGCTCTTTTTCTATCTGATTAGTCAAACTCTTTAGTGTCTCTATGTAGCTGTTTTGAGCTTTTAATACCTCTTGTTGAGAGAGAACAGCTAGATATAGTGAACGGATATTAAAGATAAGTTGCTCTTTAGTAAGATCTACTTTTATATCTGCCATCTCTTTTGATATGCCCTCTATTTCGACAGTTTTTGTCTGTGCAAATCCAGTAAAAAGAGCTACACTATAACTAAGCCCAACCGATAGTATATCTTCACTTGTAGTTATAGGTGTGCCACTACTAATAGAGCTTGGTGTAAGTGGTGCTAGGGTTCTTTCTATATTATAATGATTATAATCACCTATAAGATTTAACTCTCCATACTGATCTGATCTGCTCTGTTTGTGGTTTAGCTCAATAAGTCTACTTTGAGCCTCTGCCTCTTTTATGAGTGGACTATGCTTTAGTGCATACTTACTAATCTCATCAAGAGTTGTGCTATATGCTAAAGTAACAGATAGAGCTAGATAAAATAGATACCTCAACTTTACTCCTTTTAGTTATCCAGATTGTAGCAGATATGCATGAACTTAAAGTGAATTATCTAGTAAAATTTGATGGGTGATTAAGCTACAAGACAATCTTCTTGTAAGCGTAAGC
>JAMONY010000072.1 GCA_027066325.1 Helicobacteraceae bacterium
TGCAGAGAAGAGGGCTTGAAGATCTGGTATAAACTTAAAGAGGTATCGCTACTTATATTGGTGAGTATAGTTGCACTAAATATAATAGGTATTATCCGTGCACCATCGCTAGAGTATCTGCCTCAGATAGATGTTAGATCTATTGATGGTGTGACTGTGGACAACAACTCTTTTAAAGATGAGGTTACAGTTTTGCACTTCTGGGCAACTTGGTGTCCTACTTGCCGTGTTGAGATATCTAATCTTGACTCTATCGCAAAAGAGAGTCGCGTTATTAGCGTAGCTGTAAAATCAGGAGATGATCTAGAGTTAAAAAAGTATCTTCAAGAGCACAATTTATCACTACTTGTGCTCAATGATAGAGATGGTAAATTGGCTAAAAAGTTTGATATAACAGTCTTTCCAACAACTCTCATCATAGATAGTAGCTCAAAAGTTTTTTTTACCCAGAGTGGATATATATCTACCATTGGTTTAAAGTTTAGATTGTGGCTTGCATCATTTAGCTCTGACTAGATCTAGTATCTGTTGGTTATGCTAGTAGTATGGAGCATTTATAGGCTTTTAGCTATAGTGTAGCCAATCTTACTTAGCGTAGTTACAAATATAGCCAATAGAGCCATTTTTAAGTACAATAGATAACTTAGATCCATCATATGTAGCAGGTCTATGCTACTAAGGCTTAAAAGAAGTAGTGATGTAAGTAGCGATAGTTTTATGATTGTAGATGATAACACCTCCCTTACAAATAGCAAAAAATGCAGTAGTACAAAAGCTAAGATAGAGACTGAAAAGAGATGAGGTACTACTACTTCAAGCACACTCTCTAGACTCTTTGTGTAGCTATGTTGTTCTGGTGTCATATGAAGAGCAAAGAGCCACACTCCACTTATAACAATAGAACATGTAAAGAGTAGGCTATATCTAAGAGTTAACATGTATAGATGATCTATGTTTTTCATAATCTATACACCAAATAGATAGACTTTAGGCTCACCAATATCGCCAATATATGCCAAGTGATAAACAGAACTATCCAGATGATCACTAGATACAGACCTGTAAAATAGGCTAAAAGTAGAGCTATAGGAGCCATTAGTGCTGTGATAGATAATGCATGTATAAGTGTTTTAGACACTCTCTTTTTGGATGATAACCTAATCTGTATGGATGTCAATATAAGAAGCAGTATCATTGAGAAGAAAAGATCCATGTGTGCTATAAGTAGGAGTGATTCAAGTAGAATTGGCTCTATAAATGCCTCTTCATCACCTCTGATTGTAGCTAAAGCTACCGTGTATGTTAGACCTATGTTTAGATGGCGAAGTAGTAGGTCTAAGATTAAAAATAGTATAAAAAAACAGAGAAGAGTATAGATTAGAGTCTTTAGGGCACTATTCTCTTTTAGCTCTTTGGTACTTAAAAATTTCATCTTATTTTTAGCCCATATAGTGCTATAGCTACTCTAGCACCTTTTGTTATGCTGATAGCAGATAGTGTTGCTCCTGTGATAGTTGAGATATCTGAGCCTACCTTTAGTCTGTCTGTAGCTCCTCTATCTTTAAGTTGATCTATCCACTCTTTGTTTGGTATGTACTCAGGAGGCTCTAGAAAACTTAAAATTTCTATAAACCCTATCTTTGAGTCTGGTTTTACAAGATACATAACTGTTGCTTTTTTAGTCCTGACTTTCTGGGCTATGAGTATGGCGTAGCCTAAAAGTCTCTTTTTTGATGTAACTTTATAGTATCGATATATCTTAGATTTTAGCGGTTGTTGAGATAGTGTTCTCATCTGTGATAACTCATCGCTGTTTAAGATTATCTTAGACTTCTCTACAGTAACTTGAGTGGAGGAGAAGTTTTGCTGAATGATCTCTTCTGCGCTTACATGCTTGAGGCTATTGCAGTGAAGTGCTAAGGCTGTTGTCAACATAATAATGATAGTTTTCATCTAGGTACCTTTAAAATAGAAAGCCATAAGAGGCATATATGGTGTTGTCTAATTGATCATTATTTGGATCATCTACTGTCTCATAATCAAGCTTTAAAACACTTTGATCTGTTGGAAAAAAGTTGACTCCTATGTTGTATTTGCTGATCGCTTGTCTGCTACTCCCATCTGCTTTGTATCTTGCTAGATTATAGTTCTCATATAGCCCAAAAATAATCAGTTTGTTATCTATCGCAATTAGGTCTGCTATATTGTAAGCTATGCTCACATAGAGTGCTTGAGCACCAGAGGTAGCATTTTGATCAATCTTGGATGCTTTATGAAGATTGGCTTCTGTGTATAGTGCCTTAAGAGATAGGTTTGTGTAGTTATAGAGAGCATGTAGTTCAAAAATACTCATAGTAGTGCCTGTGATATCATCTTTGCTGTTGGAGCCATCACCATAATATAGAGAACCACCAACAAGAAAAGAGTTAGTTTCATAATCCACTCTTGCTACAAATGCTGGACTAAATGCTCCATTTTTAGCTGAGCCTATGCGTGCACTTTTAATCCATGTGTTGCTATCTATATCTGCATTTGCCATGTTTAGAGCGTTGATGATACCAGCTGTGTACTCCACTCTATCATTAGCGATTTTACCATACAGAAGTGCTCCACTCTCATGCCAAGTGCTTGGTATCAGATATCTCTCTGTGTATGGTCTTAGAACAGTACCAAATAGCGTGGGCTCATGTCTTAGGTTTGTGATACCCATAGGAACTAGGAGATTTCCAACTCGTATATTTGCTTTTTTGTTAAAGAGAAAATCAAGATACATGAACTCAACCAAGACTTTTCCACCCTTAGATGTGTCGCCGTGTTCAAACTCTAACTCAGTATTCATGATCACCCATGGGCTTAATCTGTATCCAAAGTATGGTATAAATCTATATATATCCGTATATGCTTTATCGCCATTTTTTTTAGCAATGAACATCTCACCATAGCCTCCGATTGAGAGTTCAGAGCTAGAGTAGTAGACTTTAGAAGCTGCTGCTCCCATGCCGTTGTGCGCTTTAGTGTCATCTATTTTTGTAAAATTACCAGTAGATATGTCTAACATCTCTTCAACTAAGGCATCAGACTGTAGTTGGAGTTTTTGTACCTGCTCTTTAAGCTCTGAGAGCTCATCAGCATAAAGGTTTTGGGTGAGTATAGCGATTGAGACTAGTATTGATATCCTCTTCATTGATATCCCCTTGTAGTGAATTTATGGAGAGAATTTTAGCAGAAGAGTTTTTAAATGTCAATGGTTATGATAGTTGTTATCAATATTGTAGACTATTTTTTATGTAAGATAATCCTTACAAAATAAAAGTTTGCTTTTTAATATAATATATATTAAGATGCTGATAGTTGATATTGCAGATTAGTAGTATTGACAGCAGGGTCTTAAATATAACTTAGGAAGATACATGCATAAGAGAGTCTTGATAGTTGATGATTTGGATTTTATTCTTGAGTTTGAAGAGAATATTATCAATACGCTCTCTAGAGAGAGCGGTGTAAAGATAGTAGTAGACTCTGTAAATACAGTATTTGATGCTTTAGAGAGGTTGGCTGAGTTTGAGTATGATCTCATAGTGACCGACATGAATTTACCAGATGGAAATGGTGTAGATATAGCAAGATTTGTTCTAAGTAAAAATAGTCAACAGACTAAGGTTGCAGCATTGACGATATATCCACACAAGTATGAAGAGTATCGGGGTTATTTTGATGCATTTTTCAAAAAACCAGTACTACCAACTGCCTACAAAGAGAATATAAAAATTTTACTCAATCTTTAAGTATGGTTTTGAGTCTATTTTTGCTTGTGGCATCTTTTGCACCATATAGATGAGCTCTGTTCTATGTTGTAGTCTATTAGCATGTAGCTATTGTTTGAGCTGTGAGGATTGTGACAGCTTATGCAACTTAGCTCTAAACCATCTTTACTACTAGGATCCTTGACACCTTTTGTTGGGTGTAATTTGCGTGAAAATGTGGTTGTTATGTGGTTGCGGTCTCTCTTCTTATCTTTGTGACAAGAGATACATAGATCCCAAGCTTGTTTGCGTAAAAAGTTTTTGTTAATATCCGATGAGTGTGGATTGTGACATATGGAGCATAGCCCATCTCTGATCGGTTTATGTTGAAACTTATCAGACTGAAATAGTTTTTTGCTTTTTTTGTGACACTTGAGGCACTGTTTTCCTATGGGATCTTGAAGCGCAAATCGTGATTTTGTGTTGCCAGTATGGCATGCTAGACAGACAAAGTTGGCTGTAGGAGCATGGGCAAATTTTTTATAGATCAATGTTTTATGACAAGTGAAGCAGTTTGAGTCAGATATCTCTTCAAAAGCTACATCTTCTTCACCATTGACGCTCATGTCATGACATCTGCTACATGTAGCCTCATTGGTAGGGTTGTGAAAAAACTTTTTACTATATTGATCAGAGGCCTTGAGTTTAGATAGATTAGATTCACGATATATGTATACTTGCTGCTCTTCTACTATTTTCTCACCCTTAAAGGCTGTGATTTTGATAGAGTTGGAAGCGGGTGAGATCTGCAGGGTGGTGCAGTATGTATCTCTTTGTGACCTAATCTCTTTTTGTATACTCTGGGCGCTATTATTGCTAAATACAAGCTTGTCAGCATCATCAACTTTCACTTTTACAACAACAGCAATATAGCTCTCTTTGTAGATGCTATTGTCTTGAGGCGTTATGATAGTTATGGTATCTGCCATAGCAGCGTTGAAGCAGCATAGAATCACAATAACTTTTGCTATATTCAACATTTTAGACTCCTATTTTTTAAAAAGATCTTGATCGTAAATATTTTTCTGATCCACTCTATCGTACTCATATCTTTTATGACAAGCTGGTTGACATGAGCCACCTGTTTGGGTGCTAGTGTATCTGATAGGAAACTTGATGCCACCAAACTCAGTATAGCTTCTAATGAGGTGTGAGTACTTTGATGCATGCTCATCATGACACACTCTACAGGCTCTACCTTTTTTATCATTTACATGCAAAAAGTGCAGGTTGATATTGCCATCTCTAAAGCCAGTTTTATCACTATGTTTGCTCTCGATTTTTTCATACTTGTGACACTTAAAACAGATAAATTCTTTTTTACCATTTAAGTTTGTATAGAAATCTGTTGAGTATGTTTTGCGCAGTATACTGAAGTGATTTGAGCCATGTGGGTTGTGACAGGCTGCGCATCCACCCTCTTTTGCAACATCTTTTATGGGCTTGTGCCAGTTTTTATTTTTTTTGAGATGTTTATCCATGTTCATTAACATGTTGGAGTCCTCATCACTTTTGAGCTTTTTATTGTGACACCCAAGGCAGAGTTTGACCTGCTGTTTGACCAATATGCCTTTGTAGTTACTTGAGTGTGGGTTATGGCACTCAAGACATTTTCGTTTTGATCCATCAACAGCACCATGTTTATACTGAACGCTATTGATCCATAGCCTCATGTCAATCTTATCTTCTAGTTTGGAGTGACAATCTAGGCATAGTGCTTTTTTACCATCATCTTTTAGTAGTTTTGCATGGTTGGCTGAGTGTACTTCATGACACTCAACGCAACTATCTTCTGCTGGTTTATGTTTAAATGCTCCACTCATACTTATGGTTGCTTTGATTCCCTTTTTATTTTTCTGTTTATGACAGTTCATACATAGCTCATTAAGAGACTCTGCTTTTAAGAGATTGTTAACATTGGACTGGTGTGGATCATGGCACTCTGTACATTTTCCATTTTTTACAGGTCTGTGGGCTACTGTTTTTTTATATTTGGTTTTATGACATCTGTAGCACAATTTTTCTATGGATTTAGTCACCAATTTTCCAGGCTGTGAGTTTGAGCCCATGTGACATAGACCACAAGCACCCATTTTAAAAGGTTCATGAAGGACTTTTTTAAGCGGTTTGAACTTTTGAGGAAGATCTTCTAATCGTAAAAAATCAGCCTTTTTAGCCTTAGCTTTTGTATGCTGCAGA
>JAMONY010000073.1 GCA_027066325.1 Helicobacteraceae bacterium
TCTTCATCTATGCCATACTTTGGAGCAAAAAAGCGTGTAACAAAATCATACTTTTTACTTTTAGCACAAATACAAACACCTCGTAAATCCAACTCTTTTAAAAGTGTTAGATTTGGCTTGGCAGAGTAAATATCTTCTTCATTTTCAAAAACTACAATGTAATCCATAGAAGCAAAAGTAGCTATGGGCTTGACTCCAAAAGCCTCTTCTATCTGTTTTGAAATATCACAAGGTTCTATCGCTTGAATCGGAAAATCCATCACATAACGACTCTCTTCTCTCCAGACTTTAAGTGTGCCACTTTTTGTAGAAAAAACTATCTCTTTCTCTTCGTAGTCCATACACTCAAACAACACATAAGCAGAAGCCAAAGTAGCATGACCGCACATATCTACTTCACTTGTGGGCGTAAACCATCGCAGGTGATAGGTCTTGTTTTCTTTTACAAAAAAAGCTGTTTCGGCAAGATTATTTTCTTCAGCTATTTGCTGCATTAACTCATCACTTAACCAACTCTGCATTGGGCAAACCATAGCAGGGTTTCCCTCAAAAGTTTTGGTAGCAAACGCATCTATTTGGTAGATTTTTTGATTCATTTTTTTCCTTATGGGTCAATTTATACAGAAGACAAATCAAAAAAAGAAAAAGGGTGCAAAAACTTAAAATTATGGCTATCTGCTCTAAGCAGAAGTGTCATCTAGCTGCCGAAGCCTCCAGTCGAACCATATCTACATGCACTTTTTTCTCATTATCTAGAGGTCTTAACTCCAAATAAGCCTCAACAAATCCATCTATAAACTCTTCTCTCATCTCTTCATCTAACACACCTGTATAGGGAAACCAAGTTGTTCTAATCCACCCCTTAAAAGCATCTATATCATCATGTACCATATCTTTTTCTATCAATTTTGCATCTATATTTTTAAACCCCTGCTCTACTAATAGTGCTTCATAAACATCAGAATGAGGAAAATTATAAGGAGACTCAAAATCTTTAAAGTAGCAGGCATACTCTTTGGCAATAAAAGCATCCATCACAGAGAGTATCTCCTTGGCATTACCATAGCCTCCAAACTGCAATAAGATTTTACCATTTGGCTTTAGTGCTTTATAGACCCCTTTTAAAACACTCTGTTGATCATGAATCCAATGCAAAACAGCATTTGAAAAAATTATATCAAATTTATTATCAAAGCTTAATGTTCTTGCATCCATCTCTAAAAAACTTATATTTGGGTAAGATTGTGTTGCAAGTTGTATCATAGCTTGACTCTTATCAACACCAACTACACAGCCTGCAGTGGCCTTTTTTAGCAGAGCTGTCACCTTTGCATCACCACACCCCAGATCCAAAATGTTTTCATCACCTTTTAGATCAAGTTTTTTTATAAGCTCTTTCGCCCAAACTTCTTGGGCTTTTGAGTGTTTGGCATAATCTTTTGCATTCCAATTATCTTGTTGCACATTGAACTCCTTTGGTTACTACTATTATAAAGAAGAAATTTTGCATAAAACTACAGACTTAAATCTACTAAAAATATAGGGACTTTACTACAAAATGGTTAAACTTTAGGCGCGTGAAGCTTGGTTTAACAACAACCTTAACAGATTAAAAAAATCTGTTAAAATGGCATATCTATCTTTTGAAACCCTTTTGGTATGGTAAAGAGAGATGTTGGTATATTTTTGTGGTTTACACTTCTTAAAACACCATTCTCATCTTTATTCTCGTAGTACACAACTACACTATTGTCAAAAATAGATAGATCAGTACCCTCTATGCCTGAACGCTCTGCAATCTTTTGTGAAATTGCCTGAAATGATCTCAAGGTGGAGTATTCACTACTACTTAAACCGAGCTTAGATGGCTCAACCACACAAAATTTGTACTTATTTTCACCTGCTTGCTTCATAACTTCTTTGCACTTTAAACCAGCGTAGTTACCGCTTTTGCCAGTGGTTTTATAGGTAGGTTTTTTTGGTTTTTTTGGCATTTGAGACTTAAGTATACCCTCCATCATGCTGCGCATCATCTCCTTTTGTGAATCTGGCATATCTTTTAAACGCTCCTCTAACACCTTCTCCATCATAGCTTTCATATCACCCAAAGACTCTATCTGGTCTCTGTTTAAGATGTAATATTTTTTATTTTCTGCATCTATGATGGTCATAACAACTGACTTTGCATCATAGATCATAGAAGTGCTCTGCTCTGATGTGGAAGTAACCACCATCTTATTGCCTGAAAGGTACATTTTTATAGTCGTTTTATCACTTTGATCAACATAATGTAGCGTTGTGTCCGCCAATGTTACACCCACAATAGCCATTAAAATCAATACACTTTTTATTAACTTCATATATCTACTAACCTCCAAATAAGTAATTTTAGTATGTGTAAAATTATACCCTATATTGCTAAAACTACTACCATCAATCAGCTGAAGAGAGATTTAAATCTACTGAAAATGGACCTTTTAATCTATCTGATACAGCGTCATATCCACTATACCAACTACCACTTATCCAAGCTCTACTAGCTGATCTATGAAGCTCTGCCTTAAGAGAATATTTGGTTCTGGTTGGATAACTGTAGTTGACTAAGATAGTGCCATCATCAGCTCTACTCCATAACCCTGTTGCTGTATCACTAGAGGCTTTTACTATTACGGTTTTATCTTTTTTAAACTCAACGCTAAATGGTTTAGAGCTATTGTATGTTCCCTCAAAAACTCCTTCTAAGGTGTTATCTAGAGTTAATGTTGTCACATATGATCCTGCGCTATTGGTGATATTGACATCGATCTTGTGTATGCCAAGCTTTAAGTATGGCGACCAAGATATGCGACCACTTAAACTATCAAACCAAATTTCACCTATGGGAGTATCTGTACTAAAACTTACTGCTCCACGATCTCCTTTCCAGTTTATTATAGGAGTTAACGCTCCTGTTCTATACAAATCAACATCAACCCTATCAATATAGTAGCTTATATAAGGGATAGATTCACCATCAATAATACTCCAGCCATGTGCAGAGATAAGGTTCTGCTTAGCAGCAGCAGAGTCACAAAACCTAGATGCATTACTCAATGCTGGCGATATAGGACAATCAAGATAGATATTGCCGACATCTAACCTTACATTGTGTGTAGAGCCCACCTTAGTTAATCGTTTACTCCACCCTATCAATATCTTACTATAGTTTTTGCTTGTTAGAGCGCTACCTACAAACATATTTTTCATACTCATCACATTTTCAATATGCCAAGATCCCAAATCTTGATCAAACGAAGAGGCGCCAAAAAACATAGCTGTCATACCTCTCACTGATGTTGTATTCCAGTCACTTATGTTTTGATTGAATTTTGATGCATTAAAAAACATTCTTGTGGTGGTTTGAACATTTTTTAGATTTGGGGTATCACTACTGCCTCTCTCAAGGTTTACACACCCAGAAAATGCATAAAACATACTCTTCCACTCTATATCACCCCACTGATCTATAGAGATAAGCTTAGCAGCATCATTGAGCCCATTGAACCAAATTGCAGGAAAATCACCACCTATAGCTACAGTATATACACCCTCTTTATCGTACACACAAGTGTAGTTGCCACTTAGATTTTCATCTTCATTGATGCCATCGTTATTGCAATCTACGCTGTAGTTGTAGCCGCTTACTGCTGAATTTGTTGGTATTTTAAACATTTTGCTACCACTTCTAGCAAGTCCTGTTTTAGTTGTGTCGATAGTAATCTTAAACTTACCATCACTACTACTGCTACCGCCACTACCACACCCTGCAAACATAAATAGCATCACCACTAGCGATAAGGGTACTTTTATATATCTCATCATATAGCCTTTTTATTGAGATCATATTCAATGATAAGTCTATATGAAAATAATTTTAAAATAGTTTCATTTTAAAAAGTTGCAGAGCCTATTGGGTCTAAGTATACTTAAATAGCTATCTAAGTATACTTAGACCAACTAGCAAAAAGGTATGGATATGAGTGAGTGTTGTGAAAATGGCGGAGCATGTAGTGTTATCGCTTTAGATAAAGAGATAACAGAAGTAGATAAAAAAGCATATCTAAAACCTGCAATTGCTCTTACTTTTCTACTCATAGGTATAAGTTTAGATTTTTTTGATGTAAGTTTTTTTAGTGGAGCTATCTCATTTGTATATTTTGCTATTATCTACCTAATTGTTGGTAAAGATGTACTTTTAAAAGCAAAACAGAGTGTTTTAAAGGGTAACATTTACAATGAATTTACTCTTATGAGTGTAGCAACTATAGGTGCATTTGCCATAGGCTCATACGCTGAGGGTGTTGCTGTGATGCTCTTTTATATCACAGGTGAACTCTTTCAAGAAGTAGCGGTAAATAGAGCCAAACAGTCTATAAAAGCACTTTTAAGTATACAAGTTGAACAGACAAGAGTTTTAGTAGATGGTAAAACTATCATAAAACACCCAAAAGATGTCAAAGTTGGAGAGAGTATACAAGTACTATCTGGTGAAAAAGTAGCACTTGATGGTACTCTTATATCTCCTATCGCCACACTAAATACAGCAGCACTCACGGGTGAATCTAAACCAGATACAAAAAACATAGGTGAAGAGATCTATGCAGGAAGTATAAACTTAGAGAGATCTATAGAGTTAAAAGTAAATGCATCTTACGAAGATACAAAACTCTCTAAAATCCTACAATTAGTTCAAGATGCAATAGGCAAAAAAGCAAAAACAGAACTACTTATAAGCCGTTTGGCAAAGGTTTATACACCGATAGTATTTTGGCTTGCAATTGCACTTGTGATAGTGCCATTTTTCTTTCTAGGTGATGCTTATGAGTTTGCCAACTGGTTTGAGAGAGCTTTGATATTTTTAGTTATCTCTTGTCCATGTGCACTTGTTATATCTATACCTCTTGGCTATTTTGGAGGCATAGGAGCAGCATCTCATAATGGCATACTCTTTAAAGGCTCAAACTATCTTGATATCATTACCAATGTAGATACAGTTGTTATGGATAAGACAGGAACATTAACAGAGGGTGTTTTTGAAGTGCAAGAGATAGTAACTAAAGATTATGATAAAAAATCTATGTTATCTTTAGTATCTGCTTTAGAGTTTCACTCAACTCATCCTGTAGCAAAAGCTATTGTAAAGTATGCTCCTAGCTCTTTAAAAGCTTATGAAGTTAAAGAGTTCTCAGGACTTGGTCTAAAAGGTGTAGTTAAAGATAAGGAGATATTAGCTGGAAATGCAAAGCTTTTAGATAAGTTTAGTATAACCTACGACAAAACAGTATTAGCAAATGATAAAACTATCATCATGGTAGCAATTGATAAAAAATTTGCTGGATATATAACCATAGCTGATAACATCAAAGAGGATGCTTTAAAAGCTATAAAAGAGCTACACAAGATATCTAAAATCAAAGAGGTTATCATGCTCTCAGGTGATAAGAGAGCTGTTGTAGATAGTGTTAGAGATGAGCTTGGTATAGATAGAGCATATGGGGAGCTTCTGCCTGAAGATAAATTTAAAGAGGTGCAAAAGCTAAGAGATAAAGGTAGAGTTGTTGCATTTGTAGGCGATGGTATAAATGATGCACCTGTTATCACCCTTGCTGATGTTGGTTTTGCTATGGGAGGTTTGGGAAGTGATGCGGCTATTGAGAGTGCTGATGTTGTAATCCAAACAGACCAACCATCAAAAATAGCTACAGCCATCAAGATAGCAGATGCTACAAAAGTAGTTATTTGGCAAAATATAGCTTTAGCTTTTGGAGTAAAGATAGCAGTCTTAATAGGTGGAGCCTTTGGATTAGCTACTATGTGGGAAGCAGTTATTGCTGATGTTGGAGTGGCAATAGTTGCGATTGCAAACTCTGCTCGGATTGGGAAAATGAAGTTTTAGATAAAAATGGTGATCACGATTGGACTTGAACCAACGACCACTACCATGTCAAGGTAGTGCTCTACCAACTGAGCTACGCGATCAAGAGGTGTGATTTTAGCCAGTTATTGCTTAGAATTTGCTTTTACACAGTGATGGTTTGAAGTTTAAAAGTAGCAGCCATGCAACAGCAATATTGATCGTTACATCAGCAAAATTAAAAACAGCAAAATTAAACCCATAATGCCAAGAGACATAATCAACTACGCCCTCATGTATAAAACGGTCATATATATTTGACAGTGCAGCTCCAGTAAGCAGACCAACTGGAATCATAAAACAGACTTTTCGCAATCTAAATATAAAAATCAGCAGAGCAACAACTATGACCATCTGTATCCACTTAAGCCACTCTCCAAGTACTGAGAGCATAGAGAATGCCACTCCAGTATTGTAGACTAAAATCAGATCTATATACTCACCATAGTATCGATACCCATCTATAAAGAGAGTTTTGATATTTTGATCAATAATAAATATGCCTATAGCACTTAAGCTCAAAGCAAGCAGTGCTCTAAACACTCAAAACCTTTCTAACAACCTCTTTGAGTTGCGACATACTCTCATCTACTAGCTGCTCATGTTTGGCTTCTATGAGTAGTCGTATCTTATTCTCAGTACCGCTATATCTAACTAGATGACGCACACCAGACGACTCTAGCTCACTCAGACATACATTTAGCTCATCTATCTGGTCTAGTGGCATCTTTTGTGCTATCTTAAGGTTGCACAACTTTTGTGGATAGAGCTTAAATGGCCTAAGTGCTTTAGACGCTTTTGATGATGAAGAGAGTACTAGTGACAACACTTGAAGTGCACTCATAAGCCCATCTCCAGTCTTTGCATAATCAGCCAATATAACATGCCCACTCTGCTCACCACCAAAGTTTAATCCATGCTGGCGCATCATCTCCAATACAAGCTTGTCGCCAACCCCACAACGATGAAGTGTGATGCCGCTTTTTTGAAGATAGTCCTCCAGTGCCTGATTGCTCATTATTGTGGCTACAACACCATCTCCCTTCAGAGTCTTGCTACTCTGAAGATGTGTGGCAAGTGCACCCAATAGATGATCACCATCAACAATCATCGCTCTCTCATCTACAACAACAAGCCTATCAGCATCACCATCAAGCGCAAATCCTATATCTGCTCTATATTTTCTCACACTATCTTGAAGATCTTTTGTATGTATCGCACCACAACTCTCATTGATGTTAAATCCATCTGGCTCATTATGAAGTACAATCACCTCTGCCCCAAGCTCTTCTAGTACCGTTGGTCCAACCTTATAGCCCGCACCATTGGCGGTATCTAACACGATTCTTAAGCCCTGTAGACTTAACTGTTTTGGAAATGAGTTCTTAAGCTGGACTATATACCTTCCTATTACATCATCAATTCTGTTAGCTTGGCCTATAAGCTTATTGGTAAGTTGTGCTTGTGATATCTGCTTGTCATCCGCATAGATCTGCTCTATATGCTCCTCTACGCTATGTGAAAATTTATTGCCCTCCGCATCAAAAAACTTTATGCCATTATCTTCAAATGAGTTGTGACTAGCAGATATCATGATCCCTGCATCACAGCGCATATTTTCAGTCAAAAAAGCTATGGCAGGTGTAGGCATAGGACCTATCTGCACAACATCATAACCCACAGCTGTCAAACCGCTGACTATAGCATTTTCTATCATGTATCCACTTCTTCTTGTATCTTTGCCAACTAAAATTCTCTTAGTTTTAGAGTGTTTTTTGAAGTATATGCCAGCAGCCATAGCAATTCTCATCGCTACATTTGCGCTCAAAAAAGAGCCTGCCTCTCCGCGTACTCCATCTGTTCCAAAAAGCTTCATTGTTTCCTTAACCTCTTTTTAAATAAACATTTAGTAGAATTCTACCCTAATTTTCCCAAGAAGGATAAATGCAATGGCAAATCATAAGTCAGCATTAAAACGCATTCGCCAGACCGAAAAACGCACAGAGCGTAATAGATTTTATCGTACGCGTCTTAAAAACATCGTAAAAGCCGTGCGTAGCGCCGTAGACGAAGGCAACAAAGAGGAGGCAGCAGCAGCAATGCTTATCGCCAACAAGCAGATTCATACTTTTGTAAGCAAAGGTATATTGAAAAAAGAGACTGCATCAAGAAAAGTAAGCCGCTTGCAAAAAGCGGTAAATGCTATATAGAGATCACTTACAAGAGAGCTTCTCTTGTTGTGAAACCACATGTTATTAGAAAAATTAACCCCATTTACAGAACGATATAACGAATTAACTAAACTTTTGAGCTCATCTGACATAACATCAGACATCAAACGCATGACTGAGCTCTCAAAAGAGCAGTCATCTCTGCTGCCTATAGTAGAAAAAAGCAGAGAGTACGCAGAGCTTCTGCAGAGCATAGAGGAGAATAGATCTCTCCTTGGTGATCCTGAACTAGATGAACTTGCAAAAGAGGAGCTCAAAGAGCTTGAGAGAGAGGTTACTCCACTAGAAGATGAGATAAAGATGCTACTAGTCCCCAAAGATCCAAATGATGATCGCAATATCATAGTAGAGCTTCGTGCTGGTACTGGTGGTGATGAGGCAGCTATCTTTGTTGGTGATCTCTTTTCAGCATATACACGCTATGCAGACCTTAAGGGTTGGAGCGTAGAGCTTCTAAGCACAAGTGTGTCCGATGCTGGTGGATACAAAGAGGTTATAGCTATCATTAAAGGTGATAAGGTATATAGCAGGCTAAAATATGAGGGTGGAACACATAGAGTACAGAGAGTTCCTGCTACTGAGTCACAAGGTAGGGTTCACACCTCTGCCATAACAGTTGCTATCATGCCAGAGGTTGATGATGTTGAGATTGAGATTGATCCTAATGATCTCAAGATTGATGTTATGCGCTCATCTGGATGTGGAGGACAATCTGTAAATACTACAGATTCAGCTGTACGAATCACTCACTTACCATCGGGCATAGTAGTCACCAATCAAGATCAAAAATCACAACACAAAAATAGAGAAAAAGCCATGAAAGTTCTCAAGGCTAGGCTCTATGATCTGCAGATGCAAGAGCAGTCACAACAAGAGGGTGCTGCTAGAAAAGATCAGGTAGGAACAGGTGATAGAAGTGGACGCATAAGAACATATAACTACCCGCAAAACCGCATATCAGATCACCGCATAAACCTTACGCTATATCGTCTCAATGAGATACTAACAGGTGGTCTTTTTGATGAGATTGTAGATCCACTCATAGCACATGCACAAGCTGCTACACTAGAGAACTCCAATATCTAGCTTTTATACCTAGCTTTATCTACTTTTTATATTTCTTTCGATAGACTATGGTATAAGGAATTAGTATGTTTGGTTTATTTAAAAAAGAGAGTGACAATATACAGCAAAACTCAAAAACAGTAAAGCGTTGGTTAAAAGAGCATGATCGCATCAAAAAGTATGCTATCTTAACTCTAGAGCACTATAATAATGATGATCATAAGGCTGCAAAAAAATCACTTAGTAAGCTTGAGGATGCAGCATTAGAGCATCTAATGGATGAAGACAATAAGATCTTTGAACTATTGGATAAGGCCAAAAAAAGTGATGAAGATCTAGTAGAAGAGTTGCTTGTATTTCGTAGCTCATTTAGAGATGTAAAACATGCACTTGTGCACTTTCTCATAACATATTCACACCCGCAAAAAGTACTGGATGATCAATTTAAGCAGCAGCTAGAGGGTATTATCCAAGCTGTTGTAGATCGCATAGAGTTTGAAGAGAGTAGACTCTACCCTCTACTAAGCCATTAACAGGCTTATTTAGCATTTAAGCTAGAGTGTTAGACTCTAGCCTCTTCACGACGCTGTAGGTACTCCCACTCTGCATCAACTCTATCTTGCCACTCTTTGATCATATGTTTGTACTGATCTTTAAATAGATGTTTAAATCTACCTTGTGCTGCTAAGTACTCCTCAACAGGCACTACTGTTTTAGGTCTATATGTGATATTTAACTCTCTACCGTCTATGATCTCATAGAGTGGGAATACCAAAGAGTCTGTGGCTAGATCTGAGACCATCACCGTATCTTCTGGAGCAAACTTCCACTCGGTAGTACAAGCAGACATAGCATTGATAAATACAGGTCCTTCAACATCAAAGCCGTACTGTATCTTTTTTACAAGATCTTTCCACTTATTTGGTGCTATTTGTGCCACATAAGGCGCACCATGTGCTGCCATGATAGATAACATATCTTTTTTATTCTTCTTCTCACCATAACTTATGCGTCCAGATGGTGAAGTAGTTGCACTTGCGCCTATTGGGGTAGCTGATGAGCGCTGTCCGCCTGTATTGGCATAGACCTCATTATCAAGTACAACATGCATCATGTTGTGGCCTCTCTCAAAACAGCCACTAATCCACTGAAAACCTATATCATAAGATGCTCCATCGCCTGCAAAAGAGATAAACTGTGGCGTCTTATCTGGTTGCTTAAGTCTACCTTTTCTCTTTAAAGCTTTATGCATCGCCTCTGCGCCTGCAATAGCCGTTGAGCTATTCTCAAATCCTATATGAATCCAAGAGGCATCCCAAGATGTATATGGATAGACTGCTGTACACACTTCCAAACAACCAGTTGCTGCTGAGAGTATGAGATCATCATTTGTTGCATTTAAGATCTCACGAACTATGATGGAGTGTGCACACCCTGGACATAGAAGGTTTGCACCCTCAAATCTATCTGCTGAAGTTGAAAACTCTTTTAAGTTTTTTATCTTTTTATTTCCGCTCATGTTGCACTCCTATAAATAGCTCAGTTTAGGGCCACGAACGCCTATAAACTGCTGTAGTGGTGTAAGAACTTTGCCTGCATCTGCATTAGCTTGAAGTTCACTATAGAGATCTACTAGATGTGCTCTTGTAAGATCACGCCCACCTAGACCATATATGTATCCAGAGATTAGAGGTCTGTTGTCTCTACTATAAAGAGCAGAAGATATCTCGTTAAAAAGAGCACCTGGAGCGCCACCTGGAGCAGATCTATCTAAAACTGCAACAGCTTTGATACCATCAAGAGCTGCAGCTATCTGCTCAAATGGGAATGGTCTAAAGACTCTAATCCCAACAACACCAGCTTTGATACCATCTGCTCTTAGTTGAGTTGCCACAACTCTAGCTGTCTCAACAGATGTTCCAGTACAGACTACACACAACTCTGCATCTTCCATATCATAAGACTCAACAACACTATACTTTCTACCAGTAAGTGCCTCAAACTCTGCAAATGTCTTCTCAATTTTAGGCATAACTTTTGTCATCATGTCGTTGTGTTGACGCGCTTTATGCTCAAAGTGCCAATCCTCTTCTGCTTGCACACCATGTGTTACTGGATGCTCAAGATCTAACATGTCGTTCATAGGCTTAAACTCTCCTACAAAGTTAAATGCAGTATCATCATCAAGAGTTGCTACCCCTTGGGCTGTATGTGATGTCATAAATCCATCTTGATTAATGATCGATGGTATACGGATATCATGATCTTCAGAAATTTTAAATGCTATGAAATTTAGATCATAAGCACCTTGTGGTGAAAATGCATTTAACTGTATCCAACCAGAGTCTCTACACAGGTACATATCTGAGTGATCGCCATTTACATTTAGTGGAGCTGCAAGTGCACGGTTTACGATATTTAAGATAATCGGCAAACGCATACCAGCTGCTTGATAAAGGGTCTCTACCATAAGAGCTAAACCTTGTGAAGATGTAGCAGTTGCTACACGCCCACCAGCTGCTGATGCACCAATACATCCTGACATAGCAGCATGCTCGGACTCAACCATAACAAACTCACCTTCAACATAACCATCTGCTAAAAACTTAGCGTACCCTTCAACTATAGGTGTTGAAGGTGTAATAGGGTATGCCGCAACAACATCTACTTGAACTTGACGCAGAGCTTGCGCTGCTGCATGATTACCATCCCATACTTCTACTTCACGAAGCTCCATCTTTTCAGCCATCTTACTTCTCCTCTTTGCTTGGCCACTCAGTGAGCGCCTTATCTTCATCTGCTCGTTCTATAAACATGAGTAGTGATTTTGGGTTTGTTGGGCAGACTTCAACACATATGCCACACCCTTTACAGTGATCATAATCTATGCCTACCATCTTCTTATCGCGTGCGATAATAGAGATATCAGGACAGTAGATCCAACAAAATTGACAATCTATACAGAAGTCTTTATTGAAAACAGGCTTCTCAATACGCCAATCAGCTACACTAGCTGTAAAAGAGTTGGAGCTTGAGTATGCGCGATCCTCTTGTTGAGTATTTGCAATATCACTTACTGCTCCATCAAATGAGCGCAACATGGCACCTATCTCAAAATCATTCCATCCGTTATCTTGCATCTTAGGCTCCTTTATTTTACTTCGTCATACGCTCTTTGGATTGCTAGCATATTTGCATCTACAATCTTTGGAGGTAGCTTCTCTAAAACTCTCTTCATATTCTCTTTGAAAAACTCAATATCATACATCTTTGAGACCTTCATAAATGCACCAAGCATAGGTGTGTTTGGTATAGCCCTACCTATAGTCTCTTGAGCAATTGTGATACAGTCAACCGTATATACAGTTTTGCCTTTAAGTTTTGGTGCCTCACTAATCAGCTCATCTCTATCTAAGTGAGTTGTTATGATGTAGATGGTATCATCTTTGTGATTGGCTGTGATATCAGCAGTATAAGTCAGTGATGGATCTATCACAAAGACATAATCTGGCTTCATATATTTTTCATGATTTAAAACCATCTCATCATCAACACGGTTATATGCGGTCATAGCGGCGCCGCGTTTGGCAGAGCCGTAAAATGCAAAAGCTTGCACATGTTTTCCTGTTGTCGATATAACATCTGCTAGCCCTTTTGCACCTGTAACAGCACCTTGACCCGCTCGACTATGCCATCTAATCTCAAGCATCTGTTCTCCTTAGTTCTTTTTGTGTAGGTTATTTTATGCAAGTTGCTCTTAAATGAAGCTTTTTAGGTATACAACTATGAGTAGACGGGTTAAATAGTAGCAGTTATGCCCGTTTTTTTGATAAAATTGACAGCACTTAAAGCATCCTTTTGTATAAAACTAGTTAATGTTTTTAATTGATCTATGTTATTATAGCCACTCAATACTGCCACTGAGTTGATATTGGCGGCATCAGCGGAGCCTATATCTAGTAAAGTATCACCTATGAGCCAACACTTATCTCTATCACACTGAAAAAACTCTACTGCCTTAAGCACAGGCTCTGGATGAGGCTTCGGATTTACAACATCTTCTCTACCTACAAGTAGCTCAAAGTAGTCTAAAACCTCAAAATGCTCTAGTAACTCTTTAGAGTATCGCGCTGTTTTTGTTGTGACAACACCAAGTCTTGCAAACTTTGATGCTGCCACTATGGCCTCTTTAGCATCTGGCAGTAGCACAGTAAGATCCTTAGATATCTGGCGATACTTCTGCTTGTATAGACCAACATGGTGCTCTATCTCGCTATGCTGCATACCAAGCTTCTGATAGATAATATCAAGTGGATAGCCTATGAGAGACTCTATCTGATGATCATCTGGAATCTCTGTACTGGTCTGCTCATAAGAGTAGGCAAAGCTTTGCAAAATAGCATCTGTAGAGTCTATAAGTGTTCCATCAAGATCAAATAATATAGTCAATGAGTCTCACTAATCCATGTTTCTTTTTTGCAAAAAATGTGCAAAAACTGAGTAGAATCTACCTATATTTAGAGGTTTTGCCATGTGAGCATTCATACCAACCTCACGCATCTTCTCTATCTGATCTTGAAGATTTAGACCTGTAAATGCCACAACTGGCATGCTGTCGTATCTGCTATTTTCGCGTATTCGTTCTGTAGTATCAAAACCATCAAGTACCGGCATGTTGATGTCCATTAAAATAAGATCAAATGGTGCCTTATCTTCAAGGATATCCAGAGCTGATACCCCATCCTCTGCAAAATATAGCGACATGCCGCTATCACCCAGAAGACCTTTAATTACTCTTTGGTTGATAGGATTATCTTCTACTATCAAGATTTTAGATCCGACAAAGTCTATAAAATCTTTTTTGCTTACATTGCCAGTTATTGGTATCTCAGCATCACTTATAAATGCTGCTGCTCTTGAGGCTCTATCGGTAGCTACTTTAGAGCTTACAAACCCTTCGATCTCATCTATATCAGCAGTCGCTCGTGAACCATACAGTACAGTAAGCATCTCTGCTATATGCGCATTAGTAAATGGTTTTGTGATCAGATAGTCTGTTGAGAACAAGATATGTTTATCGATGCTACTTTTTGAAAAGATATTTTGAGATATTACTATGTGTGCGCCATTTTGTTTTATAGTGTCTATAAGTGTGTTTTTAACAAATGCATAATCACATATCACCAGATCATACCTAGATGCTAAATCTTGGTCTATCATATTGGACATAGGAACTACAATCTCTACACTCTTCACATATGGTTCCATAAGTTTTTTATATATGATGGCTACCTCATTATACTTCTCTATAATTAGGACTCTTAACTCTTTGCACTCTTCAGATGGCTCTTGGTGTGCCTCAAGTGCTCTTTTGCTTGGAATCTCTAGCTTCATCTTAAACTGCACCACCGTACCCTGATGCAAGGTGCTATCAACACTTATTTGCGAACCACTCTCTTTTACTAAGGCATTGGCAACGAAAAATCCAAGTCTATTTCTCTTGTCTACATTTTTATGCATAGGGTCTACAAATAACTCTTGTATTTGTGACTCATTCATACCGTACCCTTGATCACTAACCTTAAAAAGAAGTTGGCACTCTTTAGTATCACAATCTAAAACTTTAATACTCAACACAACAATGCCTTCGGTAGTTGCATGTATACTATTGCTTATAAGATTAATCAATATCCTACTTAATCTTTTAGGGCTTCCGATAAGTTGCATTGGTGTAGCTGGATCTATATCAAAAATTAATTCTATATTATCATTTCTAATATCTGAACGCATTAATGATACTAGCTCATCCAATATATAGTGCAGATCAAAGGGGATAAGATTGGTCACTAAAACATTATTTTTAACAATCTGATACAGCGTCTCATTTCTTGGTAGTGCGGGGGCTCTATTTTTTTTATTATCCATAAGAGATGGTAGATCTACGCTGCCGCTTTTTTTTATTGTAGTATTTTTTTTAGCAGGTAGTGATTTACGAAATTTCTCTCTCATAATCATAAAGAGAATATACAGCACTACTAGTGCAACTATAGCTAAGATGATTATATTGTTACTTATATTGGTTTCCATAATTTATCTTTTCCTAATTTATTTGATCAAATTGTATCATAAAGTAGCCTCTAAGGCAAAATCTTCCAATCGGTATAGTTATGCCATATGCCAGTTATGGATGGCTCGATACCAGATATGTCCCTATCTATAGCGGTTATAGAGTTTGGGATATAGAGAAAAAGATATGGATTATCTTCAACGATTTTTGCAAAGATCTCTCTTTGGAATTGCGATACTCTATCAGATTCAACACTCAACTGCATCGCCTCTATCAATCTATCTACCTCATCATCCCTATAACCGATAAAATTAAATGCTCCATCTTTATCACTATCACTATGCCAAAGTGGATATGGATCTGGGCTCAAAGAGAGTGACCAACCAAGAAGCACACTATCAAATTTGCGTGCAAACACAACAAGATTTAAAAATGCCTGCCACTCAAGTATGCGAAGCGTAACCTCAACGCCAACCTTAGCAAACTGATGTTGGATAATCTGCGCTGCATATGGTCTAATTGAGTTTGAGTTTGATGTTGCTATCTCAAACCTTAGTGGATTCTTATCGCTATAGCCCGCACTCAAAAGTAGCTCTTTGGCTCTTTTGATATCATGTAGTGGAGCTTTGACATCAGGATTGAAAGCTCTACTTCCTGGCAAAAATGGTCCCGTACAGACTCTACCATGCCCCATAAATAAAATATCTACCAACTCACGACGATCTAGCGCTAAAGATAGTGCCTCTCTTACGCGCGGATCTTGAAATCTCTTATCTCTTAGATTAAATCCAAGATATGTATAGCTACGCGATATCTGCTCTACTATTTTTTTCTCTTTAAAAAACTTATCGTCTAGCTGTCTATCAAGTTGCATGGCATCTAAATTGCCTATATCTATAGAGCCAGATTTTAGCAGTAAAAACCTAGTCATGCTATCTGGAATGATATTGAGTGATATAGTATTGATCTTTGGAGCAGACTCAAAATAGTCCTCATTTGCCTCAAGTATAACTCTCTTAGAGAACTCCAATTTTTTAAGTCTATACGCACCAGTACCGACTGGGGCGGTGTTAAACTTAGAGCTCATTATATCGCTCTCATCTTTTAAGATATGCTCTGGCAAGATACCCATCATCCAGGTCTCAAGAGCCTTAAAATAGGGCTTTTCATATATAACTTTAAGACGATACTGATCTAATTTTATGATAGATTTGATCTTAGTAAATGGTGCAGAGTATGGTGATACAACACTATCACTTCTTAAAAGATTGTATGTAAATATCACATCATCCACATCAAATCTCTCTCCATCATGCCATACAACATCTTTACGAAGCTCAAATACAATAGTTCGATTATCCTCAAAGTAGTAAGATAGAGCTAGTTCACCAACGATACTTTTTCCACTCTTGTCATACTTCACAAGAGCATTAAAGATAAAATTTGCCACTTCAGAGCTAGCACTATCGGTAGCTAAGATAGGGTTAATGCGCGATGGATTAGATGATGTTGCAAGATTAAGTGTAGAGCCATAAAGCAAGATAGGTATCGCAACAGCAATTAGATACTTAAACATAAATCCGTACTCACATCTAAGCTAGCTATTGAGAAGCAAGCTTTAGAGATATCTTGCTCCTTTACTGCTACTCTAAGTATCATACGAACAATACTCCGTGGTACTGTTGGTGGACGAATTGCTGCTACTAAGATCTTCTCCTCTAAGAGCTTCTCTTTTACTTTCATAGCAGAATCTGTATCTACTTGCGGTATATTGAGTATAAGCGCATCTGGCTCTACACCCAAGATCTCCTTTGCAATAGCTTTACGCCTATCTATTTTTGCCCTCAATGGGGCTAGGTTCTCTCCTATGTAGCGCAGAGACTCAAGCGCTATAGCAGTCTGGATAAGCGATGGTGCAGTAGCATAGATGATGGGCTTGGCACGATTTATAAGATACTCATTGATGTGAGCTGAGCTAAGTATATATGAGCCAAAACTACCATACGCCTTCCCAAGTGTTCCCATCTTAATATGCCTATGTGTTGGGGTTATGTTATAAAGATCAAAGACCCCAAGTAGCCTATCTCCAACTACACCACTACTGTGTGCTTCATCAACAATCAAAATAGCATCATATCGCTGCGCTAGCTCAAACACCTCTTTATCTACTAGATCACCACCCATAGAGTAGACACCTTCAACTGCTACTATGCGTCTATGAGCAGTTGAATTTTTTAAAAAACTCTCTAACTGTCTCATATTGTTGTGCTCAAATGTACTAACTTTTCCGCCAATGAGCTTTGATGCCAAGATGCCACTTGCATGATAACTTTGATCTATAAACAACTCATCAGAACGCCTAACCAGAGTCTCTATGAGGGCGATATTGGCACAAAACCCGCTACCAACAACCACACCAGACTCAAAACCATTAGCAGCACACAACTCATCTTCAAACTCTTTATGAATCTTGTGATAACCATTTATCAACATTGAAGCTGCTGGTGAGTGTGGTGCTGAAGTATCAATATGCTCTATAGCTCTAGCTAAAATCTCTTTATTGTATGCTAGTCCAAGATAGTCATTTGAAGCTAGATCTACTATCTTGTCACTATAGAGCTGACGCTCTCTGTATCTTAGTGAGCTCCTTAGTGTATCTAGCTCTTTTGAGTAGAACATATCTAGTTTCCAATAAGGTGTGAAAACAGCTTTGGTTCAGGTGAACTAAACTCTAAGTCAAGAATCTTAACTCTACTAGCATGTAGCATTACTCTAGTTGCCTTGCAGCCTCCATACTGCTCATCTCCTACTATGCTATACCCAGCTGAGCGTAAATGTGTGCGTATCTGATGTGTTCTACCGTGTTGAATTACACACTTCAACTTACTCTTTTTTGATGAGACCTCTAACGGAGTCACCTCTGTGATAGCTGGCTTGCCATGAATAGATGTTGTTGAGTGTGCTCTATTGTGTCGCTTCTGAGTAACAATTGGCTTATCTACAATAAACGGCTCTATCACCACGCCATCAACAAGTGCCACATACTCCTTGTATACCTCAAGCTTTTTAAATGCAGATATAGCTCTTGATCTAAACTCCTCTGTCTTAGCCAACATAAGTACACCACTCGTCTCACGATCTAGTCTATGTAGCAATCTAGCACCTTTAAACTCGCGCTCTAGCTCATCTGAATTGACAAATGCTGGCTTATCTACTACTACAATATCACTATTTTCAAAAATCACTTTAGCGCGCTCTATCTTTTGCACTTTAAACTCACTCTTTAGTGGCAACTCACCTCGTGCAATAGCTACTTTTTTATTGCCAACCTGAACCAATCCTCTATCTATGAGTGCTTTTGCTTTAGAGTTGGAGATACCCTCTTGTGTTGCCAATAGCTTATAGGCCTTATCTGTTGGCACACAAGAGCCCGATATAGAGCAGACATCAACACTATCTTGAGCTCTTTTTTTGCTAGCTTTGCTACTATTGCGTTTACTATCTCTACTTTTGTAAGATTTAGCTTTGATCTTTTTTTTATCTTCAACTCTTTTGCTATGTGCTCTATAGTCACTCTTCTTATTTCTCATTATCTACCCTTATCTGTTCTATAATAGTGCTCAAGTCACACTCACCATCTATGTACGATGGCTCTATGTCACACCTATGTTTTAGTGTCTCTACTAGTAGACTCTCATCTATAATTTTAATGTGTTTTACATGTTTTACAAGCTCTTGCTGGTTAAATAGATGCTTGCCTGTTATGATCTTGCAGCCAAAATGCGCTGGTTCCAATACATTGTGTCCACCAACATCATCTCTAAAAGCACCACCAAGTATCACAAGATCACTAATGGCATATATGCTATTTAGCTCCCCCATGGAGTCAACAAGTGTTACACTTTTCTTAAATGACCTATCGCTACTAAACCTAGCACATTCAACTTTGCTAGCAGTAATCATCTGCCAAACACTCTCAAATCGCTCAGGGTGACGCGGTACAATAAGCAGTCTCATCTGTGGTGTACAGATCTGTAAAAATGCCTCCAATATAGCTCTCTCTTCACCATCATGTGTACTAGCCGCAACTATCAACTCAGCATCTGGCTTCAGATAAGATGTAGTAGCTTTGATATTTTGGGCTAGCTTTATATTGCCAACCACTTCTATATTTGATGCGCCAAGCGTCTCTAGTCTCTTTTTGTCATCCAAGCTCTGACAAAATATCTTATCAGGAAGAGCAAATAGGTGCTTAAAGAGCCATCTCATTTTATAATATTTGAGGTAGCTCCGTTTAGATATGCGTGTATTTAACAGTATCAACTTTGCACCTTTAAGTTTAGCACTCAAGAAGAACAGATACCAAAACTCTGCCTCAAGCACAACAACGCTACTATGTTTTTTAAACCAAAATGGCATAAAGATCTCAAACGGCAGATATCTAACATCTGCCTCATAACTCTTAGCAGCTCTAAAGCCTGTCTGTGTGATAGTTGAGATTGTAATCTCTCTATCTTTAAGCCGATCTAGCAGAGGTGAAAGTGCACGCACTTCACCAACAGAGCAAGCATGAAAGTAGATATCTGACTCTTTAGATGATAGGTTGTGGTATAGGAAGAATCTAGATGGTATACTTACTCTATATTTTCTCTTAAGAGATGCTAACAATAAAAAAGGTAGCGCAACTATATAGAGCAGGAGCGCCACAATAAAATAGAGATAAGTAAATAATTTCAACTGCAAAAGTGTACTAAGCAGCACTCTCTTTACTAGTCTCAACATAGAGTATGCGTCCACAGTGAGGACAACTCACTATCTCTTCTCCTAAAATAGCATCGTTATAGACCTTGTCACTCACAACAATATAGCACCCCATGCAAGCTTTTTTATGGATAGGTACCGCGGTAGAGTTTTTTGCCCATCTTCTGATCTTCTGATAGTAAGATAGACCTTTTTGATTCATCTTAGAGACAAGAGCCTCTTTGCGTGCAAAAACCTCTTGGCGAAGCAGATCAATCTGTGCCATCTGAACATCAGACTCCTGCTTTATGGTTGCAACATTTTGCTCTAGCTCTTCAAGAGAGTTTTTAAGCTCGTTTAAGCGCTCTTGTTTGCTCTGCTCAATCTTATCAAGTCTTACTATCTCTTCATTGGCAAAACTGATCTGCTCTTTTGCTATCTCTTCTTCTAGCTGTAGAGACTTCATCTCTTTTTCGGTCTTAATATCTGAGGCTTTTTTCTTATTCTCTCTAAGCTTATCAGATAACTCACTGAGATAGTGCTCATTTTGTACTTTTTTCTGCTGAAGCTCTGCGCACTCTAGATCTAGCTCTTTTATGCTCTGCTCTAGTGTTGCTTTTTTACTAAGAGTTGCCTCATACCTATGGTTGACTGCCTCTATCTGAGGATCAAATGCATCAACCTCTTTATCGATTTTCGATAGCTCTATGAGCTGTTTGATATGTCTATTCACTACGGTATCCTTGCTTAATGGTAACTAAAAGGGTCTTTTGATGATGAAATTATAGCCATTAATTGCAAATTATTCAACTCCTCTAAAAGAGCGTTGGCAAAATAGCGCTCACTCTTAAAGTGCTCTATCTCAATCATGCTTACTCCAAGCGATGAAGCCTTCATGGCGTCATGGTACTTTATATCGCCAGTCAAGAGGCAATCCGCATCTATCTCATCAAGCATTGATGCTCCTGAGCCTACAATCAGTGCCACTCTTCTGATCTGCTCTGAGACCTTAACACACTTTAGATGAGTAAGCGATAGTGCCCTCTGAACAGTAGTTGCAAACTGCTCAAATGGGCTATTGACATCAAAATAGACCACACTACCAACCTGCTCTATATTTTGAACCTTTAAGACTCTGCGAGCAACATATGCATTAAGATGTGTCTTATCAAAATTGGTATGCATGGCGATATTTGAGATACCTTTTTTGATGAGCAATTGAAGTAGATTTGACGGATAGGTGTTATAGTTTATGGATTTTAATGGAGCAAATATAAGAGGGTGATGAGTAATGAGTAGACTTTTTGGCTTAAGTGAGTCCAAGAGCTCCTCATCAGCATCTATGCTAAGCACAATCTCATCAATATCATCATCAAAACTGCCTACAATAAGACCCGAATTATCCCAACTCTCTTGTAGCTCAAATGCACTTATGGAGTCTAGTCTCTCATAAATCTGAGCTAACTTCATGAGATCTTCTCTAGTGCCTCTTTAGCATTCTCATAGTCTGGATCTAACTCAAGAGCATGTTCAAACATCATCTTTGCCCCATCAAGATCACTCTTCTCAAGTAGCAACTCCGCATAGTTAAAATATGTTAATGGATTATGCTCATTGATATCAACAGCACTCTTGTAGTGCTCTTGTGCTTCATCCAATCTACCCAATGAGCGAAGCACAGAGGCTATAGCATTATGTGTGATATCATCATCAGCATATATAGACAGTGAGCGTCTATAAGAGCGTAGTGCATCCTCATCTTCTCCAAGTTTATGTAAAATAAAACCTAATTTATTTAGTATCTCTATATTGTCAGGATCTTTTTTCTCTGCTCGCTCAAGATAGATTTTGGCATTGAAAAAATCACCCTCTTGATGTGCTTTGTCGGCCTTCTCTAAGGCATCACTAAGAGTTGAGCTAATATTGCGTGGTTTTACTCTATTGGCAGTATTGGCTGGTGTACTATTTTGTGATGGGAGTGTTGGCTTACCATCTTCAAGGGTCCGAACATGACGGTATATCTGCCAAGCAAAATAAGCAGCACCTGCTAGTAGTAGTAGTTGAAAAACGCTCATAACAGCCACTCCTGTAATTTTTTCGTATTATACTATAAAACTCACCTAATGATACCACTACCTGCTACATTGGCACTATGGTAGATCACTGTGTGGTGTTTTTTAGCATAAAATAGCATCAAAAGCCTCTGCAAAGATGGCTCTATAGATGGGGTAAACCAGCCATTATTGCTCATAGCTATCATATAGCTTGGATCTGCTGCAAATAGCTCGCTACTAGTAGCCTCATAACATATTGCATTAATAAATGTAGTCTCTTTGATGGTAAAGTATGTAGGTGTATCAGATGCAACATAATCAGATGCGCCACCAAAGATAGCATCATTGATCCAACTAGCAAGTGGGTCTGGTAGCGGTACATACTCCCCAAATGGGACAAGAACCATCTTCTTGGCAATCTGTACACGCTCGTTGTCAAATATATAAGTAACATTATAGCTGCTTCTACCCTCTGCAAAGAGTGCGCCTGTTACTATCGCTATCTTTTTCGATCTTTGAAGTAGCTCATCTAAAAGATCTTCTCTATAGTTTAAAAATAGTGGAAATGTTGACTCTGGAAGCACTACAATATCATACCCTAGCTCAATCGCGCTATCTATCTGAGCAAAATTCTCATCTATGATACTATTGCGATACTCTTTTAACCACTTGATCTCCTGAGGGATTTGTGTCTGTACTAATTTTATCTTTAAAGATGATAGATCAGCGCTAGGTTTTGCATCATACCCAATCAGCAACAGTAACAATAGAGCATACTTAGCAGGATGTCTCAAAGAGGCTACGGTTGCCAATACAGCCAATACAAGAGCAAACTGCCACTTCAAGATACCTATGTAGCTAAATAGCAACGGAAGCTCTAAAACCATCCAGTTAAAACCAAATATCGAGATAAAACTAAGCCCAAAGAGCACTATGGCTCTAATATAAGCGTTACTACTTAACCCAATAGCACCAAAATAGAGTGCATAAACAGAGGCAAAAAATATAGAGACTACACCCTGCATGTTTGGGAAATCATAATACCGAAAACTAAACCCAACCCAATAAAACCACAAAATACCTATAAAAAATCCAGCAAGAACCACTACCCTTAAAGATGTAGTAAGCAACATATAATAAGCAGCTAATGCCAAAATAGTCTGCACAGAGGCGACCTGTTCTATATTAAAATAGTCCAGATAGATTGAGGATGAGAAAGCTACGGCTATAGACATAGCTACAATAATAGTTTTAAAATATTTCATGCTAGGCGAATTATATCAAGTTTTAGGCAAGCCTCTACCCCCTATGCATCAGCAGTAGACTTGCCATCTGTTTTCAAGATGGGCAATATCTACTTTTTGAGAAGGTTTAATGTTGATGAAGATTGTCCTTGGTATCTTTTAGCACTTTTTCATCAAAGCCTTTTGCCATCAACCATACTCCTAAAATCAACTCCAATAGTGCTGTTGGTATATTGAGCATCAAGTACTCAGGCGTAATAATTTCAATCACTTGAAACAGAATTAGAAAACTTGCAATTATCGATAATATAGCGCCTATCAAGCCCCAAACTGCAATCCACTTTGGAATTAATTTTGATCTAATTAGTAAAATATAAAACATCATGTTACTTGCACACAAAATGAAAACCATAAATATATGATTTACATAATCTCTTATACTTTTTAATACATTTCCAAATATCTCTAAATCAGAACTATTTTGAGATAGATGACCAACAGACTCTTGACTTAAAGATAAAATTGACAACAATAATATAGTTCCAAAAATTACTAAAGTTGCTGCTATAAGCCTTAAACTCAAAAATCCAATTGCTAAAGTATTGCCAAAT
>JAMONY010000074.1 GCA_027066325.1 Helicobacteraceae bacterium
CTAAGTAGTAGCAGTAGTAGTCTATCTAGCTTAGTCTCTAGTAGCTCAAGATCATCTATCTCTAGCTCTTTGTCTAGTAGCTCAAGCTCTATGATAAGCTCTATAGTAAGCTCATCTAGTAGTAGTGTTTTATCGTCTAGTTCATCTACATCAAGTAACTCATCTAGCTCAATATCATCTAGCAGTAGCTCAAGCTCTACAGACACCATCATAACATCTAGTAGTAGCTCATCTAGCCTAAGTAGTAGTAGTCTATCTAGCTTAGTCTCTAGTAGCTCAAGCTCATCTATGAGTTCATCATCTATCTCTAGCTCTTTGTCTAGTAGCTCAAGCTCTACAGTAAGCTCCTCTAGCTCAAGTATCTCATCACTATCTAGCTCATCTAGCAGCTCTATATCTAGCTCAAGCTCATCTGTAGCCAATGTCTACCTAGAGAGAGTAGATATACCTCAGTATGATCCAGACAACCCAACTCATGTGCTTATAACTCCAGAAAATGGTAAGTGGAATAATAGTGTCTTAAATAATCCAGACTATAGACACTTCTATGTGACGCCTGGTGTTTATGGAGGTGCTACTACGAGTCATTATGATCCCATATATAAGGTGATAACTGCTAGTGGAACGGCAGAAGATAGAAGAACTATCAGCCTACATAACGGTAATGATATACATCCAGCATCACTATCTGATGGTGAAGTAGCTGATGTGGCTTTTCGTTTAACGGGTGCTAGCTACTGGACGATAGATAGAATGGCAAATTTAGACCGCAATACAAAATGGTCACTAGCTATGAAGCTAAGCTCTAATCACAACATTATCAATAGATGGCACTTGAGAAATCATGGCTATGGTGTTACCCTGCAGTCAGGTAGCAGTTACAATACGATACAAAATAGCTACATCAATCATGCAACAGATAGCTCTAGAAGAAGTCATGATGCTATTGGCTTGCAGGCCTCTATCGACAATAAAGGCACACCATCAGTTGGAAATAAATTTATAAATAACGACATAAGAAATGCAACAGATGGCATACAGTTGACTTGGAATTACACAACCAGCAGTAATTTTGAAGGCACTATAATAGACTCCAATCGTATCTGGTTTGATGAGGACTCTTATGTTAACAAAGAGGGTGTGCAAGATCCAAATGGTGAGTACACAAATGCTGAAAACCTTATGGATATAAAAGCGGGCTCTACCAATGCAGACAATCCAGTTGTAATTACAAATAACATTATGTGGGGGCTTAAGACATCACACCCTGTAGGTCAAGATAACAACCAGATACTTAGTTCAGGAACAGCCATTGTTGTCCATGGGTCATCGCGAAATATCAGATTTGATAGCAATGTAATTTTTGATGTTCAAACTGGTATCAACATTGGGCAAGATAAAAACTTTGGTAGAGGTGAAAATATTAAACTTATTAATAACATATTTTACAATATCAATAAGATAAATCCTGAAGATTTTGACTATATGTTAGCTATTGCTAATTTGAGTGCTAGTAATCTTCTTATGGAGAAGAATACGATTATCAAAAACTTTACAAGTAGTTCGGGCTCTGGTAATGCTATATACTCCAAAGCACCCAGTATCATAAAAAATAACCTTTTAATAGATACTAAAAATACCAACAATGCTACTACAAGTACAGTAGATGGTAACTGGTTTTATAACGCCAGTGAGAGATTTAGTAATGATACAAACTCTGTAAAGTATGTGAATTCAGAAGATGCTAAGATGAAAAATTTTACTTTTTCATACAAGGTATTTACTCTAGCACCAGCTAGCAAGGTGTTGCCAAAAGTTCTTACAACAACTAGTAGTCCACACTACAATATGGCAGGAAGTACAATATCAAACTAGTATCTAACGCTACATAAGTAGAGTCCATTTGGTGGGGCAGGAGTGGTGATGTGTCGTTTTTTACACTCTAGTTGCTCTTGTAGTTCATTTTGTGTTATTGTGTGGTTATTGATAGCTAGAAGTAGGGCTACCATCATTCTAACTTGTGAACGCAGATATCCTGAAGCTTCAAAGTAGATTATGGTATAGCCTCCATGTTGATAAACTCTTGCTTTGCTGATAGCTCTTGTAGTGTTAGATGATGAGCGTTTTTGAAGATATGCAAAATTGTGTACACCCTCAAAGAGTTTGGCGCTATCTTTAAGCAGCTCTAGGTTAATCGTATCTCTTGTGAAAGTGATAAAATCATACTCAAAAGGTGTTGGTTTAAGGTTGCTGATGATGTATCTATAGCAGCGTACCTTGGCGCTATATCTAGCATGAAAATCTTTATCAACCTCTACGATATCTCTGACCTGAATAGATGGTGGCAGATGGTGATCTAGCACTCTTAGTAATTTTTGCTGCTCTCCCCAAGATGGCTCTATGTCTAGATGTATCACTTGAGCAGTAGCATGAACTCCTCTATCTGTTCTGCCTGATGCAATGGGCACACTCTTTATGCCAACTCTTTGCAGTATCTTGCATAGCACACCCATAACTGTATCTGGAGTATTGATCTGGATCTGTGAGCCGTAAAATAGCGCGCCATTGTAGCTTATGGTAAGTTTGAGTCGCACTAAAACCTCTGTACTATCTTGCGTCTATATATAACATAGCTTAGAGCCAAAAAAAGCAGTAAAACAGTAGGTATGGTGTAGAAACCTAGAAGACCTTGAAGAGCTGTTGTAGCACCATAGTAGATAAGTATGGTGGCAAAAATCCATAAAAATAGATAGCCTCTATTGTGTCTGACATGTGCTATGCCGATGCTAAGGATGATAAAGAGGCTAGCGAGCGGAAAGAGCGAGAGTAGTGTATCGGTTATAAACATCTGTTTTTTACTACTAGCCCTATCTGGGTCTAGCCAGAACTCTAGCGGGCTCTTATAGGCGCGTAGATCAGTCTGCAATATATTGTTTATGCTCATATCTTTAAACTGAAGCTCTGATAACATCTCATCTGTGTAGCTATAGCCTCGACCATTAAAGAGTTGAAGTTGCAGTACACCATTTTGGTTAAGTATGCGTGCCTTTGATGCTTGAATGAGAATCTCCTCTACATCATCTTTGCGAAATAGTACAATATTGCTATATGTCTTATTGTCTACACCACCTATATATAGGAGCCAATCACCAAAGCTGTGACCAAACTCACTAGCCTTAAGGTTAAATTGTGCCTCACTCTGTTTGTAGCGTACAAAGTTGGTCGATAGCGTTGTGACATGTGGAAAAAGAATAAGAAAGTTAAAGCTTAAAAGTATCGTCAGTAGAAGTGCTGGCATAGAGAGGGTTTTTAAGATAAATTGTGGCTTTATGGCTAGAGCAAAAATCACAATCATCTCATTGTCGGTTGAGAGTTTGTGTAGTGATAGAGCAGCTGCTATAAAAAAGCATAAGGGAAGAGTGTAGAAGAGTAGCTCTGGTAATATAAACAGATAGAGCTTAAACATCTCCCATAGACTTAGCTCAATAACAGCTGTGTAGCTAGCTAGCTTGATAATAAATATGATAGATGCAATAGCAAATAGTGGAGTAAAAATAGAGAAAAATAGAGCAGAAAAGTTTCGCAAGATATAGGTGCGAAGACTATGCATATAGACCCTCTAAAAATCTATAGATCTGTGAATCAAGTAGATAGACTATGAGTGTGGCAACTGCTAAAAAAGGTATAAATGGCACTCTTTGCTCTTCATCACTTTTGCCACGCTGTAAAAGCATAAATGGCATAGCTATAATAGCAGATAAAAATATGGCACATAGTGCTAGTTTGACACCAAGAAGTGCACCCATGGTAGCTGCAACCATGATGTCTGCTTCTCCCATGGCTTCAACCATACGCGGCAGGGCGTTATAGTTTTTTGTCCAAGGCGATTTTTTAAGATTAATGCTCATACCTCTTATCTTGACAAATAGATAGTATGATAGATAGAAGCGAAGCAGAGCCATACCACCAGCTAATAGCAGGGCATTTTTAAAGTTTTCAAGAAGATCTTGAGGTGTAAAGATCACTAGTATTGCTAAGGTTAATGTGAGTAGATTTAGACTATCTGGAGCCATTTTGTAGTAGTAGTCTATAACTGAGAGTGTAAGTAGTAGTAAAAAGACAACAGCAACTAAGCTACTTTGAACTGTCAATCCCATCTTTGCTATGATAGATGCTGCTATAAGTGCGCTTGCTAGCTCAACTAGAGGGTATTGCACACTTATGCTCTCTTTGCAGTAGGCGCACTTACCACTTAAAAATAGCCATGACAGTATGGGTATATTGTGCCATGGCTTTAAGTTATTGTTGCACTTTGGGCAAGCTGAAGATGGATAGACAATGCTCTGTCCAAGCGGTAAGCGATATATTACAACATTTAAAAATGAACCTACTATGGCACCAAAAAGTGCTGCTAATCCTATCTCAATTGCTCCCACTACACACCTCCAAATCTTCTAGTTCTATCTCTATACTCTTCTATAATCTGCTCTAATTCATCAGTTGTAAAGTCTGGCCAGAGAGTTTTACTAAAGCTAAGCTCCGCATAAGAGCACTGATATAGCAAAAAGTTTGAGAGTCTCTGCTCACCACCTGTGCGTATGAGTAGATCTATATCAAGAGCACAATCTAGCGCACCTCTTAAAGACTCTTCGTCTATCTCTATTTTTTGCTCTACAAGAGAATTTGCAGCACGCACAATCTCATCACAAGAGCCGTAGTTGAGTGCTAGATACTGTGTAAGATTGCTGCCTTTAGCCGTTAACTCTTCTGTCTTTTTGATCAACTTTTGTAGTGATGGTGAGAATCTACCAATATCACCAATACTCTTAAATCTTACACTATGTTTGAGGTAGAACTCTAGCTCTTGTTTAAGGTATGTCGAGAGTAGTTTCATTAAAAACTCAACTTCAACTCTAGCTCTTTTCCAGTTTTCTGTGCTAAAAGCGTAGAGAGTAAGGGACTCTATCTCATCTTGTTTGGTTGCAAATGCCGTGATCTCTCTGATGACTTCTGCACCTCTTTTGTGACCATCTTTGCGCGAGAGACCCCTCTGTTTTGCCCATCTACCATTGCCATCCATGATGATAGCTAAGTGTGTAAGGTGGTTTTTCATATCTTTACGCTATCTAACAGTTCAAGACTAAGAGGTAGTTTTAGAGCCTTTTTTAACTCTTTTGTCTGGGTGGAACTTATGAGTGTTATTGAGTTGGTATCTGATCCAAATGGGTTAGATTTTGAGATGATATTAAGAGATATGAAGTCAACATTTTTTGCAAGTAGAGCCTCTTTTGCACTCTGTAAAGCTTTTGTTTTATCTGTTTCAGCCTTAAATGCTACTGTTTTTATATTGCTCTTGTCTAGTGAGCCTATGATATCGCTACGCTGTGCAAGCTCTAAAGACCACTTATCCGCAGTAGATTCTTTTTTGATTTTACCACTAGTTGGGCTTTTTACAACATAGTCGCTTACTGCTGCTGCCATAAATAGATATGGCTCTTTGGAGATTGACTCTATAGCACTAGAGTCCATAAGAGTAGCTTTTGTTTTTATCGGCTTTTGAGCAAACCGTACAGCGTCTGTAAGGTAGCTCTGTAGCTCATCTGAACTCTCTACTGTAAGTGTTTTGACAAAGAGTGGTAGGTCTAGAGCACTTTTTGTTGTGATGTAGAGCACTTCTGCGCCGCGTAGGTATAGTGCGGTAGCTAGCGAGGATGCCATCTTACCTGATGAGAAATTACCTATAAATCTTACATCATCAACTCTCTCTATGGTGCCTCCACCTGTAACAATAGCGCGTCTATTGACCCAAAATGGATCTTGTAGCAACATCTTAGCAGTTGCATAGAAGATATCTATTGGCTCAGCTAGTGCTCCATCACCAACACTTTTACAAGCTAGCTCTTTTATCTGTGTTGGTACAACTTCATATCCAGATACTTTAAGCATCTTTAAGGAGCCTTGAATTATGTGATTTTGCAACATTTTAGTGTTGGCAGCAGGCGCTATGATTTTTACTCTATCGTCTGCTAGAGCACACTGGAGTAAGATATTGTCTGCGATACCATTGGCTAGTTTAGCTATAGTATTGGCAGATGAGGGTGCTATGACAAAGATATCAGACTCCTCTATAGCTCCTATATGGTTATGCCCACTAGACCAGCACTCATTGCCATCTAGTAATACCTTTTGAGAACTTAAAGCTTCAAAGCTTAGAGGTGATACAAAGCGTGTGCTAGCCTCACTCATTACAACTTTTACAGTTGCTCCAGCTTTAATAAAGAGTCTTAACAGATCAAGCGCCTTGTATGCAGATATGGAGCCTGTGACACCAAGTAGTATCTTTTTGTCTTGAAGTAGTGTTGAAGGTATCAAGAGAGATCCTTGAAAAATTTTCTATAGAAACCTTTGATAATTTTAAGAGGAGTTCTGCTGATAGCTAGTGAGCCAGACTCTACTCTGTCGCTATTGAGCGTTGTACCTGCTGCTATGATGACATCATCTTCTATGACACATGGTGCAATGATTTGAGTATCTGAACCTACAAATACATTTTTGCCAATTGTAGTCTTGTATTTTGCCTTACCATCATAGTTGCAGGTAATAGTACCAGCACCTATATTGCTACCCTCATCTATATCTACATCACCAAGGTAGCTAAGGTGACCCGCTTTTACCCCTTTGAGTGTAGCCTTTTTTGTCTCTACAAAGTTGCCTACATGTGAGTTTATGAGAGTTGAGAGTGGACGCAGATGAGCCAATGGTCCACAGCTTGAGTCTATGAGTGTGCTATCTTCTACTACACTATGAGCTTTAATGTGTGAGTTTTTTATGATGGAGCAACCTGTAACTCTAACACCATTTTCTACTATACACTCACCCTCAAACTCTACTGATGACTCTATGTAGATACTTTGTGCTAGCTCCATTCTAACTCCACTGCTCATCCAGCGCTCTTTGATGCGTTGTTGCATGATAGTATCCGCGTTGTGAAGATCTAGTTTGGAGTTTACACCTTTGAAGTGCTCCTCATCTATGGTGATCGGCTCAACGATTTTTGAGTCTGATACAGCAAGTGCAACTATGTCTGTTAGATAGTACTCTTTTTGGGCATTATCAGAGCTTAGTTTTGGTAGATACTCTCTAAGTAGAGAGCTTTTAAAGCAGTAGATGCCAGCATTGACTGAGGTTATTGATAGTTGATCTGGCAAGGCATCTTTTTGCTCAACGATAGATTTGACTCTACTATCTTCTATGACAACACGACCATATCCATCTGGATTTTCAAGCTCAAATATAGAGAGTTGTAGATCAGCACTACTATCTAAAAATGGCTTTAAAGATTTAGCAGTTACTAGAGGCATATCTGCATTGAGTACTAAAACCCTATCATATTTTAGCTGCACACCCATCACTGCTCCACCAGTTCCAGGGTAGGTTAGTGTATCTTGTGTGTGGTAGTTTATACTCTCAAAATACCTACTCATAGACTCTATGACAGCATCTTTTTGGTGTCCTACTACAACGGTGATGTCATCACTTAGCTCCAAAGAGGCACTGATACTATAGTAGAGCATCTCAAAGCCACTAATCTTGTGTAGTACTTTGGCTTTAGGTGAGTGCATACGAGTGCCTTTGCCGGCCGCTAAGATAATGATAGATAGATTAGTGTTGCTCATCTGCTCTCTTTTTAAATGATATTTTACCCAAATTATATAGTAGTATGCTTACGGTAGCTCCAAGTGCAGCCCCTGCTACTATATCAGTGGGGTAGTGGTATAGCACAGCAACCCTTGAGACTGCAACCATACAGGCTATAGATAGAAAATAGATTGTGTACCGTGGAGCGATAAAGCTTAATGTTGTGGCAACTGTAAAAGCTAGTGTAGTGTGTCCTGATGGAAAACCATGCATGGAGTATTGAGTAAAATCTACAAACCACTCAAAGCCATAGATCTGTTCATCTAGTAGTTTGTCTGGACGCGCTTTGCCAAATAGCATCTTAAGCAGATTGACAATGAGACCAGATGTGATGATAGCTACAAACATAAATCGTGCTCTTACCATCTTGTAGCGATCTTTTTTGATATGATAATAGATCCACAGTCCAGCAGAGCCAACTATCCACCATGTGGCATCACCTATGAGCGTAATGATCTCAAAGATAGATTTGAGTTGCTCATCTTGGTGAGCATCAATATAGAAGATAACATCTCTATCTATTGTCCCATACAGCAGCCATACAAGTAGAGTAGATGAGAGTAGAATTGGTAAGATATATCTCATTTTTTACCGCCAAAGTCTCTACACCAGATAAGCTCAATGGTGTTGACTTGTGTAGAGTTTAGCATTATGTCAAACTTTTTTGCTAACTTGGTGCTAGAGCAGTTCATCTTCTTAGAGATATCAATATTAAAATCATGGGTTGATATAAAAAGTAGATCTTTGTCTAGCGGTGACCCCTCTTGCCATATATCAAACTGATCATATCTATCGTCTATGAGATAGGTTTGAAAAGAGTATGCTCTAGCGTAGTAGATAGCGCGGGAGGCTAGTGACCAGTTAGCAACTGCTAGTGCCTCTGTTGATGGGTCAAGTATGAGCGCATCTGCCTCTTTGGTTATCTGATCCCACCCATATAGATCGCGATGAAGAGAGTGGTACGGCTTAAATGGTAAAAACTTAAAGCGAAGTTCAGCGTAGAGTAGAAGTACAATGAGTAGCGATAGCGCAACCGCTCCATATACATACTTGGTGCCAGTTTTGCCACTTTGCATTAAAAATCCGACACCTATAGGGATAAATAGCATATAGAAAAGGGCACTCCAGTGAGGAAGAGCTACAGCAAAAGCGCTATTGTAGGTAAAAAATAACATCAACACAGAGCCAAAAATAGCACTTATCAGCAGTGCTGGGTTGTTGGGTGATCGAAAAGATTTATATAATCCATAGTAAGCTAGAGGTGCTAAAAATGGGCTATATGCTCCAAATTGCACAGCCAAAGATTCAGCTAAAAAGTCTACTCTAAACTCATCCTTGCCACCAACATGTGAGCTTTGAAATGCAAAACTGATCCAGTCATGGTCTATATTCCAGATGATAATAGGTAAAATCATAAGTGAGCTAATAGATATGGCTAGCAGTAGTTTTATATTTATAAATAGATCAAACCGTCTTTTGAGTAAAAAGTAGATTATGAGCGCAATGACAAATAAAAAAGCGGTGTACTTGCTTAATCCAGCAGCCCCTAAAAGCACTCCAAGCAGCACCCAGTCTCTAATCTTGTTGTGTTTCTCAATCTCTAAGGCGATATAGAGTATGGGTATGATCAGTAAAAAGAGTAGTGTTTCGGGCATAAACATCACAAAGAGCGCACTAAACATAAAAGATGCATTAAGTGCCACAGCCCCTACAAGGGCGATCTTAGATGAGTTAAAAATCTTGATAAGCCAAAAATATACAAAGATAGAGCAGATAGCGCCAATCAGTATGGCTCCAACTCTTGCACTAAACTCATTTATGCCAAAAATTGAGCTAAATATAGCTTGAGTCCACCCAACTAGCGGAGGGTGATCAAAGTAACTTAGATCAAGATTTACGCCATATAACAGATAGTGTGCCTCATCAACTCCAAGCCCAAAGTAGGGCGATATAAGAGCTCTTAGTAGAGCCATAGAGACTATAAAAAATAGTAACATAGCTAGATGAGGTCTAAGTGTCATGAGAGTCTAGAGGCGATAGTGTTATAGACTATCTGAGGAGTTATGATCTGTATACATTGGTTGTCATCACAGGCTGTTTTTCGGTGGTTAGCAGCACTTACACATGGACTGCACGACATGTTAGCATAGATAGGTGTGCTTGAGCCAAGAGAGCCATAGAGCGCAGGTGTCTCTGGACCAAAAATGACAAATGTGTGCATGTCGGTAATAGCTGCAAAGTGTGCTGGACCAGAATCATTTGTGATCATAAAGCTACTAATGGAGTAGAGGTGAGGTAGTTGTAAAAACTCAATCTCACCAGCAAAGTTGATGCAACGCTTGTCTGCTACAGAGTCTGCTAGCTCTTGTGCACCATCTTTTTCGCTAGGTGCGCCTGTTAGAAGTATCAGTGCATTGTTGCTATTTGCTAAGATCATCTTTATAACTTCTGAGTAATTTTTTCTGTCCCATCTGCGCTCAGGCAGTAGATCTGATGCGTTAGAGTTGATTAGTATAAGTTGTGTTGAGCCTGTAAAGTCACTATATAACTCTCCAATTTTAGCAGATACTGCCTCTTGTTGACTCTGTGTTATGCTACATTTGGCTAGAGTTATCTCGCTATCTTCTACTACTCTTTTTGTGTAGGGTGTCTGCTCTTTTTGCGCCACCAATGCATCTGTTAATGCTATAAAGTTTTTGGCTATGTGTTGATGTGGATTGTAGGCTACTTTGTGAGTGAGCAGATCACCTCTATAGAGACCCTCATTGTAGAAGCTGTGAAAACCTACACGGTTACTAGCTCCACAAAATCCACTCAGCAGAGCAGTAAATCGTGAGAATAGCTCCAGATCTATAACAGAGTCTATCTTTTTTTGACGACACCAAGCAAAAAACTTAAGAGTTGAGACAGCTAGTGCAACCATACTACTCTCATCTATGGTAAATATATTTTCATCTTTAATGGTGCCCAGTAGCTTAAGGGATGCTCTGTTAGATCTAAAAATGACAAAAAATAGCTCACCATCAATCTGTTTTTGTAGTTTGCGCATGGCGGGATCAACAAGTATAGCACTACCCATCTCAGAGAGCTCTATGAGTAGAGTATTGCGCGGATAGTTGTACTCTTTTGAGCTAAAGAGTGAGCGAGTCTTTAGTAGGAGTGTGCTTAAAAAAGTGAGTGGGACTCCAGCGTAGTAGTCTATGGCACGCATCGTGTTTACATTCATAAAGTAGCCTTTTTGTTGTTGATATTTTTGTATTTGTTAAATATCCATGCTCCAGGAAGAGCAGTGATGATTAGGAGTAGCCCGTATAAGATAGATATGGCTAGTATTTTGGCTTTAGCGATACCAACTAGCATCAATATTGCAACCATAGCACCTTCTCTAACCCCCCAGCCAGCCAGTGAGATAGGTACAATAGTTAGTAAAAATACAGGAGGTACCGCAATTAAGAAGATATGTAGTCCCATCCAGACATCTACACTAAGTGCTAGAAAAAAGATAGCAACTACACTAAACATATGTACAACTACGGAGATGGCTATATGTTTTAGTAGCACTGCCTTGTTGGCGTAGAGTTTGCGCATTCTAAGACCTAGTCTAAAGAGCAGGTTTAAGCCTTTAATGTTCGATAGAAATGTTAGTTTATCAAGATAGAGCATGGCAGTAAAGCCAGCTATGCCACCCAAAGTGACTATGTTCAGGAGTGTATAGAGCCAAGATGGGTAGGTGTCATAGAAGAGATTGTTGGCGATTAGGTTTAGCACTAAAAGTCCCACAAGTCCAACCACACGATCTACAAAAATACCGTAAAAAGCATCTTTTTTATCGTAGCCCTTCTGTACAAGATCTAACATACGCACCGCATCTCCACCAATACTGCCTGGAAGTATCTGGTTGAAAAAAGTTCCTTTAAAGTAACTTTTTGTGTAAAATGAGCTCTTCTCATCAAACTTCAACCTGCTCATAATGAGTTTCCATCTATAGATAGCTAGATACATACTAATAAGTTGAGCAAGTAGTGCTAGCAGTATGTATCCACCATGTGATTTTGCTAAGATGGCATACAGATCATCAAAGTCTATGTATCTAAATAGCAGATAAAATATAGATACAGTTATGATAAGCTTGATAGCAGTAAATACTCTACTCAACCTACCTACCTTTTAAGTTTTTGATATTATATTCATATATTACTTACAACTAGCAACTAGAGCACTCAAAGAGTCTTGATATAGCCTAGCCTTAGCCTCTGTTGTAGCCTCAAAGCGGGTGACTAAGATCGGTGTTGTATTGCTAGCGCGCACTAAACCCCAACCATCTTCAAATACTACTCTAACACCATCAATATCTATGATTTTTACTATGAGCGGAAAGTCTGATGGAGGATCTTGCAGAGCAATTTTGAGCCTATCTATAATAGCAAATTTATGCTCTTCAGAGCTCTCTATCTTGATCTCATCTGTACTAAAAAGAGCTGGTAACTTCTCAAGCTCTGCATCAAAATCAACTCCATCTAAGAGGAGCTCAAGAGCGCGGAGTGTGGCATAGATGGCATCATCATAGCCAAAATATCTATCGTTAAAAAATATGTGTCCACTCACCTCACAAGCGAGATCTGCTCCTAACTCTTTAATCTTAACCTTCAGGTTTGAGTGACCAGTCTTATACATCACAGCAGTAGCGCCTCTAGACTCTAGCGTATCATACATCACTTGTGAGCACTTAACTTCACCAATAACAATTGGTGAGTCCATCTTTTGAGCATAAAGCAGAGCCATCTCATCACCTTTGATGTTGTTTTTGTGTGTAAGTATAGCTATGCGATCACCATCACCATCATAAGCAAAACCTATATCTCCACCATTTTTAAGAGAGTTTTTAAGATCAGTTAAATTCTCCTCGACCGATGGATCTGGATGGTGATTTGGAAACTCTCCATCTGGCGTTACAAATAGAGCTTTATTCTCAATGCCTAAAGCTTCAAATATCTGCGGTAACACTACGCCAGCAGCACCATTTCCACAATCATAAACAATCTTCTGCTTTAGTGCTTTAAGGTGTGAAAACTGATCTATCATGTAGTTGATGTATGGAGTTTTAACATCAACGCTCTGTATCTCTTTGGTTATATTTTTAGGAAGTTTAATAGTGTTGATTTGGCTACCTAGTCTGTAGATATCATCACCAAAGAAAGGTGCTTTATCTACTGTGATCTTAAAGCCATTGTACTCTTTTGGGTTATGTGAACCTGTTATCATTACTGAAGCACTAACTTTTATGCCATCAAAATCTATGTAGTTTGAGAAGTAACTTATAGGTGTTGGTATGAGCCCTAGATTCAAAACGCTTTTGCCACCAGCATTGAGTCCAGCAGATAGATACTCAAAAAGTTCCATAGAGTGTGTGCGTGCATCGTATCCAACACTTACAAACTTCCCATCAATGCATCTACTTAAGAGATATCCTATCTTCTTAACGCTATCTTCATTTAGCTCTTGTGGCACAATGCCTCGTATGTCATATTCACGAAATATACTCATAAAGTTCTACCTTATTGGTTTAGTATTGATACTATTTTAGTTCTACTAGATCTGCTACAAGAGCAACGCCAGCCATTATGGATCCAGCACCACATTGGTACTCTGTTCTGCTAGCAAAAATTTGATTTTTATAGTTAGACCTTATGTTTACTACCGCATTAGCACCCTCTTTTATAGCTCTATCTCTTAGGGCTAAAAGAGCAGATAAGAAGACCCACCTGCAAGCTTCAGCATCGCTCTTATTGAGTGCGTTAGTCTTTTTGTTTGTTCTGTACTCTCCAAATTTTCTTGAGGCAGAGCCATATGTCTGGTCTGCAAAATAAAATTTGACCCTATCTCCTAGCCTTGATTTACCACTGTTGGCATTGAGCGCCTCTTCTATAGAGTAGGTCTGTATATTGTCGCGTGCCTGTGTGGTTGTGCTTAGTAGTAGCGCTGTGATAACTGCTATACATAATCTATACATCTTAAACTCCTTCTGATTTTTTGATAACAGCTCTATTGTTTACAATGTCGATAACCTCAACCCTATCTCCATCATTGTAGGTAGATAGATCATCATCACTTTGCCAGTAGGTACCATTGAGAAAAATAGACCCATTTTTGATTGTAGCTATGCCACCTTTGTGAGTTTTTATCTCCGCTGTATTTTGTGTACGGTTGACTAGTCTCATACTCCAGTCTCTAAGTAAAAAGGCAAGTAGTAGACCCACACTAAGAGAGAGCGCAATCTGTGCTACGCCACTATCAAAAGTGACAAATATGTTTAGTATGCCAACAAGTATAAAGCCAAGTCCTATCCAAAATAGGAAAAAAGAGAATAGAAGCATCTCAAGAGCAATGAGTAGAACACCAAAAGCAAGAAGATACGAGTACTCTATGTTATCTATCATCTATGACTTCTCCTTGCCTGATATAAACTCCTTAAGTATTGATAATGAGCCTATAAGTTCAGTTGTCTCATATGGGACTATGACCTTATCGTTTGACTCATTTTTTGCTAGCTCATTAAAAGCAGATATACGATCTTTGGCTAACAAAAACTCTGCAGCTTGTGAGTTAGTCATAGCAGAGTTTATCATGTTCATAGCATTTTGTTGACCTTCGGCCGTTCTCTCTTGTTCGTATTTGGTAGCATCCGCCATGCGTTCCATAGCTTCTGCTTCTAGAAAAACCTTCTGTTTCTCACCCTCTGCTTCACGGATAACAGCCTCTTTGTTAGCTATGGCTGTAAGCTCAATAGCTCTCTTTTCGCGCTCTGCTTTCATCTGAAGATTCATCGCCTCTTCTATCTCTAGCGGGACTGATATATCTCTTAGCTCCACGCGCATTGTCTTGATACCCCATTTTTGTGATGCATCATCTATGGCTTGAAGTATGCTTTGGTTGAGTGTGTCGCGTGATGATAGAGACTCATCAAGAGCTAGCTGACCTATCTCTGAACGAAGTGTTGTTGTAGCTAGATTGGCTATGGCTTTTTTGAAGTCTACGATTCCGTATGTAGCCATTTTGGCATTTTCAACCTGTATAAATACTATGCCATCTACATTAATGTTGACATTATCTCTTGTGATAACACTCTGTTGCGGTATGTCTATGATCTGCTCTTGTTTTGTCACTTTCATAGCAATTGCATCTACGACAGGAATGATAAGATGAAAACCGCCCTCAATAGTTCTATTGTACTTGCCAAGCCTCTCTACTACATAAGCGTGAGATTGTGGAACAATCTTGACACCTTTGGCAATAACGATAAAAACAGCTATAGCAATAGCTATACCAATAGCATTTATAGCTTCTGGTTCCATGATTTTACTCCTTTAAGTTTATTTGTCATATTAGCTCAATATGCCTTAAGTTTAAGTATTTTACTCTTTTAGTCGCTCTATATTTGCACCTATGTTCTTAAATTTTTCAACAAGTCGTTCATAGCCTCTCTCTAGGTGATATATGCGGTGTATATCTGTTTGACCCGAGGCTACAAGTGCTGCTATGACAAGTGCACTTGAGGCTCTAAGGTCTGTTGCCATCACATCACACCCATGTAACTGGCAACTGCCTTCGATAGTTGCGCTATTGCCTTTTAGAGTAATCTTAGCCCCTAATCTTTGCAGCTCACTAACATGCATAAAGCGATTTTCAAATAGCCTCTCTTCTATGGTTGAGACTCCATCTGCTTGAGTGCAAAGAGCCATAAATTGTGCTTGCATATCTGTTGGAAAGCCAGGATACTCTTGCGTTATGATATCTACTGGATTGAGACTTTTAGACGGATATATAGTGATGGTATCGCTATCGTGCTCAATTTTAATACCCATCTGCATTAGTTTAGAGAGTACAGACTCTAGATGATCTGCACGCACCTTTTTGAGTGTTATCTTTGATCTACTAATAGCAGCGGCACAGAGGTATGTTCCAGCCTCAATACGGTCTGGTATGATCTCAAATGGCTCAATACATAGAAGTCGTCTATCTGTTCCATATATAGTAAGCTCTGCTGTACCAATACCGTCTATGCTCACACCACTTAGCCTAAGTATCTCACACAGCTGTACAACTTCAGGCTCTCTTGCTGCATTTGTGATGATAGTTTTACCTCTAGCTAGAGAAGCAGCTGTTATGATATTGGCACTGCCTGTAACTGTTACTTTGTCAAAAACTATGTGAGTTCCTACTAGCCCATCTGGTGCCTCAGCCCTTACATACCCACTCTCTATAGTGATGGTAGCACCCATCTGCTCTAGCGCTTTTAGGTGAAGATCAATCGGTCTTTGCCCGATCGCACACCCTCCAGGCAAGGAGACTTCACACCGTCCAAATCGTGCTAAAAGTGGACCAAGTACCAAGATAGAGGCTCTCATTGTTTTTACTATGTCGTATGTAGCTTTTGTGTCATTGACACTACTTGTGTCGATAGTGGCACTACCATTTTTTAGTACTGTTTTGGCTCCTAGATTCTCTAGCAGTTTAAGTAGAGTTTTTATATCAACTACTTCAGGTAGATTATTTATAGTTACACTGTTTTTGGCAAGCAGTGTCATAGCGATAAGTGGTAGTGAGGCATTTTTGGCACCAGAAATTTTTACAATCCCATTTAATCCATCTGCCTTACTGACTTTAAAATAATCCATCATAACCCCATTTTTTTACAGATTATAGTGTAGTATTTGTTAAAATTAGGTTACAATTAGACAATACTGCATAGGAGTGCAATTTGTCATCAGCACTAGATAGACTCAAGAACCTCACGGCAAAAATCTCAAGTTATGAGCTGGCTCGTAAAGAGAACATAGTAGAGCTAGATCTGCTTTTTAATAAATTGGGAATCAATAAAAAAGTCTCAGACCTTGATGCTCTTTTTCTATATAAAGCGATCAATATAACTGGTATTTCGCTTCATGCTGATTCGCTTGCTCAGATTCAAGAGGGTAAGTATATTCAGATTATAGCTATATCTTACGACAAAGAGCGTAAGATTAAAAACAGAAACTCTTCACTTGGCTATTTTGGCAGAGCAGAAAAGATTGATGAGAGTCTTAAGAGCGATATAGTAACTTTTATATTGAGATGGCGTTTTGAGAAAAGCTTTATGACTCTTGAGCGTTACCACACCATGATACAAAGAGCCAACAGTTGAATATCTTTTTAGATCTTGAGACTACTGGAGTGGAGAAGATAGATAGACTCTGTAGTGTGGCTATGATCACAGATGAGATATCTCACTGTGAACTAATCAATCCCGAGAAAAAAGTACCACCTTCTGCTATGGCAGTACACCACATCACAAACGAGATGCTACAAGATAAGCTCACATTTGAGCAGAGCAAAACCGCTGAGTTGCTCTTAGAGCTAAATAGCACGCAAAATGTACTGATTGGACATAATATAGGTTTTGATATCGACATGTTAAGCAGAGAAGGCTCTGTCTGGCAAGGCGGATTTATAGATACCTTAAAGTGCACTAGAGAACTTATAGGCTCTGAAATAGAGCAGTTTTCGCTACAGTTTTTACGATATGAACTTAGACTACACCTTCAAGAGAGGGATCTTGCAAAGAGGCTAGGTGTCACGATACAAGCCCACAACGCTCTTAGTGACGCTATGCATGTTAAGATGTTGTATGAGTATCTGCTTGGGAGTGCAACTCACGAGGAGCTGATGCGCATTAGTGTTGAGCCTGTGCTTATACTTAAGCTGCCATTTGGCAAATATCGTGGTCGTTTTATAGAAGATGTTGCACGGCGTGATGAGAAGTATCTCAACTGGATGTTAAACTCTTTGAGTGATTTGGATGAGGATCTGCGCTATAGTATAAAACACTATCTAGTAGAGGTTAAGAGTTGAAGCTGTATAAAAGAGTGATATCTGGTAGATTTAAAGGTGTAAAGATAGAGCTTCCATCAAAGAGCACCACAAGAAGCTCTAAAACTATAGTGCTGGAGTCATATTTTAATACACTGCAGTTTGAGATTGTTGAGTCTACTTTTATCGAACTCTTTGCCGGTAGTGGTTCTGTGGGGATAGAGGCTCTTAGTAGGGGTGCGTCAAAGATACTCTTTTTTGAGCAAGATAGAGAGGCGCTAAAGAGACTAAGATCTAACATAAATCTAGTAGAGCCTAACTCTTGTACTGTTATAGCTGGCGATACTTTTGAAAATTTCCCAAGATCTATCTGCGCTATAGGTGGGCGTTCATACTTCTATATAGATCCACCTTTTAGTATAAGAGAGAATCAAGATCAGATCTATGCAAAAATGGTTAAGCTCATAGAGTCTATACCTTCTGAGCTTGTAGAGTTGATAACAGTTGAGCATATGAGTGCGCTAGATCTACCAGATAGTATCGCTACATTTAAACTCATTAAAAGCAAGAGATTTGGTAAAACAACACTAAGTTACTATAGATAGCAGTAGGATGATGATGGAATTTTGGAATAATATATATGAGAAGTTTGACCCTGTAGCATTTGCGATATTTTCACTACCTGTACACTGGTATGGGATCATGTATGTATTGGCACTTTTGAGCGCGCTATACATAGCCAAATGGTACATAAAACATGACAGCGTAGATCTTAGTGATACTCAGCTAGATGCGTATTTTATCTGGGCAGAAGTTGGTGTAATTCTTGGTGCGAGGGTTGGATATATCATCTTTTATGACTCCAATCCTACATACTATCTATGGGCACCTTGGCAGATCTTTAACCCTTTTCGAGATGGTGAATTTGTTGGCATTAGTGGGCTTAGTTATCACGGTGCATTGATAGGTTTTCTTATAGCTACATATCTTTACAATCGTAAGTATAAAGTTGGCTTTGGCAAACTTATGGACATAGTAGCTGTATCTGTTCCATTGGCTTATATATTTGGACGCATCGGTAATTTTCTCAATCAAGAGCTTGTGGGAAAAGTGACAGATGTGAGCTGGGGTATATATGTGGATGGTATCTTGCGCCACCCATCACAGCTCTATGAGGCACTTCTTGAAGGCTTGTTGGTATTTGTTGTTGTCTGGAGTTACCGCAAATATAAAACTTTTGATGGTGAGTTGATACTTCTATATGCAGCGCTTTACTCTATGGCAAGGTTTACAGCAGAGATATGGCGTGAACCAGATCAGCAGTTAGGGTATGTGCTCTACTCACTTAGCATGGGTCAAGTTTTAAGTATCTTGATGATTGTAGCTTCTGGGGTATTGTGGCTCTTTTTTAGGCGTAAAAATAGTAGATAATCTACTATTTAAAATGTTTTGCTAGAAAACTATTGAGTTGATTTGCAAATTGATGTGCATCTCTCTTTGTAAATGGTGCTGGTCCTTGAGTTTTGACTCCACTATCTCTGATCTCTTCTAGAAGATTGCGCATTGCTAGGTGGTGTTTGATGTTATGTTTGCAAAAAAGTTCACCTCGATGATCTAGAGCATAAGCATTTTTTGTAACAATACGATCAGCTAAGGGAATATCTGCCGTTATAACTAGATCGTCATCTTGAACCATTGTGACTATCATATCATCTGCCTTGTCAGCTCCTGAGTCTACAATGATATACGACACTTGTCTGGAGCTACCAAGAGTGATCTTCTTGTTAGATACAACAACGGTTGTTAAGTTTAGTCGTTCGATTGCACGAAGAAGAATGGGCTTTAGTGTATTGACAAAAGCATCACCATCAACATACAAGGTCACAATATCTCTTTAACGCGCCCGATATCTCCACTCTTTAGTTTTACTTTTATGCCATGTGGATGAGAGTGAGAAGAGGTCAATATCTTCTCTACTATACCTTCTGTTAATTGAGCACTTTTTTGGTTCTGTTTTAAGACTATGTTTACCCTAGAGCCCTCTTTGATGTCTGATCTTATTTTGCCTTGCACTCTTTACCAACCTATTGAAATTTGATATATTATAACATACTTGCCGATACTATTTTTTGTAGCTACATGCTTTTGTTGCCAAAATTTGATCATAATTGCGTCTAAAAGAAGAGCATGAGAGATTTAGCTATAGCTATATTGTTGATTGTATTGAGTGGAGTTATCGCCTCTATCTATAACTCATATCTACCACTCCACGGTGATGAGGCATACTACTGGCTCTGGAGCCATCATCTTCAAACTGGATATTACGACCATCCACCCATGATCGCTTTTATGATCTATCTTAGCAATTTTATCAGCGAGACCGAATGGGGCGTGAGGTTAATCAATGTAGCGTCCATGTCCGTGGCAGCTTTAGTGATCTATCGTATAACTCAAAAGATGAGTGACAGCAAGAGTGCGCTTACTAGCGTAATCATATTTTTATCAGTACTCTTAGTTCATGCTGGCTATACTATAACTACAACAGATTCTCCTCTAATCCTCTTCTACTCTCTTGCTCTTTTGGCATTTTACAATGTGCTAACGCGTGCTAAAGTTATAGACTTTATCCTGCTTGGTGTGTGGCTTGGCTTGATGATGCTTAGTAAGTATACAGCGATACTTTTTGTAGTATCTCTTCTTCTGTTTGTGTTGCTTAGAAGACGAGATCTATTGTCTGAGTGGCGCTCATATCTTAGTGCATCTATCGCTTTTGTTATCATCTTGCCTATGTTGTGGTGGAACTATGAGCACAACTGGATAAGTTTTGCTTTTCAGGCATCTCATGGTGGTGAGGGTGAGTTTGCTCTTAATTATGCTGGCGAATTTATAGGGTCACAATTTCTTATCTTTACCCCAATATTTGCATGGGTGCTATTTGCTTCTATGTTTAAACATAGGCTATATTATAGAGATGATAGACTCTTTATGTTGAGTATATTTACACTCACTCCTCTGCTATTTTTTCTCTACAAATCTTTTTTTATCCATATTGAGTTAAACTATAGTGCACCAGCTTACATAGGTGCTGCCATCATAGTGGCTCTAGCTCTAAGAGATAGAAAAAAGACTCTTGTAGCAGGAGTTGTGTTGGCTCTTGTGTTGAGCGTTGTGGCTAGAGTAACACTACTTTTTTATCTACCACAGGTTCAAGATAGGATGTATGGTAACAAAGAGGCGGTGCAGATGTTACAGACTCACCGCATAGATAGTGACGCTATATATGCAGATCACTTAACACTTGCCTCACTTATCACCTACTATAGTCCAGATAGACCAGAGGTGCGCATACCAACCTCAACACGCTTTAGTCAGTACGATATGTGGGATAGTGGATCTAAGTTTAAAGCGGGGCTCTACTTAAGTGATGGTGATGACCTAGAGGAGCTAGAGGAGCTTTTTGAGAGAGTTGAATTGATCGATAAAATAAGCTTTGTACTCAAAGATAATAAGAGCAAAAGTTACTACTTATATAGAGTCTATTGATCTTGCGGAGCAAATAAGCTAAAATTACGCAAAGGAAACAGATGATTGTTAAATCTTGTCCCATAACATTTGAGAGCGTAGATGAGAATGTAGTGCGTATGCATGCCGCTTTTATCGCTATATTGGCTATGGTATTTATATGGACTGGCTCACTTTATGTACTACTTTTTTTGCTGTATGATTTTGCTATTCGAGTAGCTGGCTATAGATCTTATAGCTCTATTTTTTTAGTTAGTAGATACATCATCAAGAAGTTATCTATCAAAACAGCACTAACTGATATGGGTCCAAAAGCATTTGCTACCAAGATAGGCTTAGGGTTTATGTTTATAGCTACCGGATTGCTGTTGAGCAACTATCTTTTAGCAAGTGTAATTGTGATGGCCATCTTGGCTGTTTGTGCTATCTTGGAGGCTATCTTTAACTACTGCGTAGGGTGTCAATTTTATGCCATTTGGCAGAGTTTAGTAAAAAGTTAACCCCTACTCATTTTCTACTCATATCTTTGCTGTACAATGATACAAACTTAAAGGTGGTCTATTATGAGATATATTTTTTTACTGCTTTTGACCTTAATGTTATCTGCAGAAGTTGTTGAGCTTGAAGAGATTGAGATAGGAGCTACTACTAGTAGCGATCATAAAAGAGCAATATATGGTGATGTAGTTGCAAAAGAGGGCTATATGCAAAAAGCACCTATGCAAAGAAGCATAACGGGTGCAAAGGCTCTTGAGGTAGCAGGTAGCAATGGTGATCCGATTAAGATACTTCAGACATACGCAGGTGTAGTAAGCACCAATAACGATAATGCTAATGAGATCTATATCCACGGCTCTAAACCGCGCGAGGTGAGCTATAGTCTAAACCATCTACCGCTTGGCTACTTTTTCCATTTAGGAGGCATGTATTCGGTCTTAGCACCAGAAATCACAGAACAGATCGATGCCTATCTTGGTGGGTTTGATGTGAGTTATGGCTCTATGGGTGCAGTTGTAGATGTAAGCTTAAAGTATCCAGATAGCAATAAAGGGCGTATCCATATAGGCATGTATGATGCTGATTTTGCTGTTAGTGGCAAGATAGATGATAGTACTAGCATCTTCATAGGAGCGAGGCGTAGTTATTTTGATCTTATAGCAGATCAGATTATAGATACTTTAGACCAAGATAAAGATGACAAGAGCAAGAAGACAACCTTTACGCTATTTCCACAGTTTTATGATGGACAGTTTTTACTTAGAAGTGTTGTAGGAGATCATGTCTTTTCGCTAGAGGCTTTTATGGCAAATGATGCTATGAAGATTTTTGACAATATGCAGCGCGATAAAGATCCAGAAGCAGTAGGTAAGATAGAGAGCAAGTTAGAGTCAAGTACTATAGGCGCTAGATGGGTCTACTTGGGTGATAGCGTAACATCAACTTCACTTCTATATAGAGTAAGAACTATACAGGACTTTACACTTTATGATGATTTTTTTATACGAGCTGATCTTAGTCAGTATGGACTATATCATGAGAGTGTCTTTGAGGTGGGTGATCATAAGCCTATGGTTGGGTTTGATGTTATCTATAGTCAATCCCCTATAAAATCACACTTTTATGATATCGAGAGTGCTGATAGAGACACACCAGTAACACCACGCGACACCTTTGATATAGATAAGGAGTTTATAGGCACCTCCTACACCCTATTTGCTCAAGACCTATACCAGTTTATACCATCTACTGCTATTCGTTATGGCTTAAGAGCTTATAAAACTAGTTTTCAAGAGTTTGACTCTGGAGTTGATCCTAGAGTAGCAGTTGTACATAACATAGATAGTACCTTTAGTATATCAGCAGCAGTGGGCAAATATTCCCAGTTTCCATCAACTATAGCAGTCATAGATGGCTTTGGTAACCCTAAGATAAAAACTTATGAGTCATCAAATCACTACACCCTAAGTCTACAGAAGAGTTTTAAGAATAACTCATCTTTACTAGTAGAGCCATTTTTTAAAACATTTAAAGATCTAGCCATTAACGATAAGCTAAATAACTTTGAGTCAGTTGGTGAGGGTGAGGCGTATGGGTTTGACATCACCTATCGCAAAGTGATAGATAATTTCAATATCATCATAGCCTACACATACACATCTGCTAAAAGATCACTAGATACAGAAGATACAAAACAGTACAAGTTTCAGGGTGATATACCACACACCCTACAGATCAATACTAACTATAGATTTGCAAATAACTATAGAGTCTCACTACTTGCAAAATATAGTAGCGGAGCACCATATACGCCTATTATAGGAACACAGGAGTATCAGTATGAAGGTAAAACATACAAAAAACCCATCTATGGTGAGTACTACAGCAGTAGGTACCGCGACTACTATGATCTAGATATTCAGATAGGTAAAAAGTTCAACTACACAAACAGTAGTTTAGAGCTATCTTTAGAGCTTATGAATCTCTCAGCTTTGATACACAAAAATATCTCAAGCAAGGAGTATGATGATGAGTATGAAGAGAGCGGAGTTGTAGAGCAGATGGGGTTCTTGCCAGCACTTCATGCTACCTACAGGTTTTAGAGCTTGAGTAGAGTTTGGTTTGTACCTATCTTTTTAACGGTAGTAGCTCTACATATCTGGGCAGTATCTACTGTGACCATAGAGCATAAAAAGGTGCAGATAGAAAAAAAAATAGCTCTTA
>JAMONY010000075.1 GCA_027066325.1 Helicobacteraceae bacterium
TGATAGAGCACTACTACTAAATGAGCTTACTATAGAGCTTATCATAGAGCTTGAGTTACTAGACAAAGAGCTAGAGATAGATGATCTTGAGCTACTAGAGACTAAGCTAGATAGACTACTACTGCTGCTACTTAGAGTAGATGAGCTACTAGAGGTAGTGCTCTCATCTATACTCTCTTCTGATGTTACACAGCCTGTTAAGCTTAGTAGTACTACTGCTGTTATGAGGAGATGTTTTAGCATTTTATCTTGACCTTTGATTGCTGATTGTATGAGTATACTTCAAAGGTTTTGTAATCTGCTTGTAGTTTTTGGTTAGGGCACTTAGTTAAGGTTTGAAAGTGCAAGGCGCTCTTGCAAGATCTTGTGAGTAAGTATGATCACTATATAAACTGGTGTAAAAAGGGCTAAAAAGGGGATCAAGCTTATAGCAAAAAGAGTAAGTGTTATAAGCCTTAAGGAGTTCTTTTTGTAGTATAAAATCTTTTTAAATATCTCTTTATCTACACTCTGCTCAGCTACATCTTGTAGATATATATTGTGAAACAGATAGTAAAATGGTAGATGAAAAGCTATTACATTTATAAATGGTATAAAATAAAAAGGGATAAGAAGTATAAAAAGCAAGATAGCTACACTAAAATGCTTTATAAAAGTCCAGATAATACTAGAGCTATGCTCAACTCTCTCATCTACTAGCTCTACATAGTGTCTTCTCTTGATCTCTTTAACTATATACGGTGTCATAAAACCTATAATAATCAGTGTCACAACCATAGACAATATAAAAATAACATACCCACCAACAATCATAACCACAAAACCTGCAAGCCAAGAGGTGATAGTATGAGTAAATATAAAATCAGCTACAGCGGAGCCGCCTTCTATAAAGATATTTGACTCATCACTGCTAGCTACACCATTTTCTACACTCTGCGTTGTACTTGATATCTGAAGTGAACTCTCTTTAAAAGAGTCTAGCGTAACTCCCATGATAATAAAAAATAGGATATACATAATAGTCATCGTACCAAGCAGAGGTACAATAGCATAAGAGAGCATCTTTTTCGTAAAGAAGTCTTTAGTGCCTACACTCCAGATACTACCACTCATAGTGAAGCTTTAATAATCTCAAATATCTCACTAAACTGCTCTGTCTCTATCTTGCCATTTTGTACATGCAGCACCTTACCTGTAGGATCTGTGATGATAATGTTAAAATCATCATCTGCTAACTCCCACGCTTTGAGTACTTTTTTATGCAGATCTTTCACATACATAGTGTCTGGAAACTCCTTCTGCTTAGCCTCTAAACTAGAAGCAATAGCAAAGTTTGGCAACCAAGTAGCACCCATGTTTATAATCGCTACTGAAGCGTACTTAGCTCTGTCAAACTTCTGCTCTTTAAGTGCATTATTGAACTCATCGTTGAGCCCCTTCTCATCTGGATCAACATAAAAGATCACATGTACTTTATGGCGCAGATCGTCACTGCTCCAAGCTTTAAGATCAACTGTACCACCTTCACTCTTTGATAGCTCTACAGATGGTAAAACTTTACCAATCTCAATTGCACTAAGCGTAGATGCTAAAAAAAGTAGTGTCAATAGAGCCTGTCTCACTGCTAAGCCCTCAAAGAAGCTGCAACAACACGGTTTAGCTTCTGTATAAACTCTGGTGTATCATCTAGCTCCATACCTTCTGCTAACTTAGCCTGATCTAGTAGTACAAATGCTGCATCATTGATGAGATTTTGATCTGCTGAATCTTTAAGTTTCGATAGTATCTCATGGCGCGGATTGATCTGAAGTATCGGCACAATTGGTGGCACCTCTGAAGCTTGTCCCATCTGAGCCATCATCTGAGCCATCATGTAGCTTGGATCCTCTTTGTCTATCTTGATACGAACAGGTGAATCCGTAAGCTCTGTAGTCACCTCAACACTTTTAATCTTATCGCCAAGTACACTTTTTAGCTCTTTAGTTAGTGGCTCAAACTCTTTTGCTAACTCTTCATCCTCTTTTTGGCTCTGTTCGCTATCTTCAAGCTTTGCATCTGTTGCATTGATAAATTTGTACTCTTTGTACTCATTTACCATTGGAAAAACTACACTATCTACCTCTTCATTAAGCAAGAGCACATCAATATTTTTTGCCTTAAACTGCTCTAATTGAGGGGAGTTTTTAAGCATTGAGAGACTCATTTTACCTGTAAGATAGTAGATCTCTTTTTTCTCATCATCTACATTTTTAACAAAGCTCTCAAGATCTGTAACATCACTAGACAATAGTGTATTGAACTGCAGTAGCTCAAGTATTTTCTCTCGATTTGCAAAGTCATTATAGAGACCCTCTTTTATAACATTACCAAACTCTTTGTAAAATGTCTCATACTTTGCAGAGTCATTTTTCTTGAGTTTAGCTAACTCTGAGAGCACTTTTTTAACCGATGAGTTTCTAATCTTACTCATCACAGGATTAGACTGCAGTATCTCACGGCTTACATTTAAAGGCAGATCTGCTGAATCTATGACACCTCTTAAAAATCGCAAATATGTTGGCATAAGCTCTTTCTCATCATCAGTAATAAATACACGATTGATATAGAGTTTAATCCCTGGTTGGTAGTCTACACGAAAGAGATCCATAGGTGCTTTTGATGGTATGTAAAAGAGTGTTGTGTACTCTATCGCACCCTCTGCTTTGTGGTGCATCCAAGCTAGTGGCTCTGATGAATCGTGGGCGATTGAGCTATAAAAATCTTTATACTCATCGTCTTTGATCTTAGATTTTGCCAATGTCCATAGAGCAGAAGCTCTGTTGATCTGCTCATTGATAATCTCTGTTTTTTCTGCTTCAATCTCATTGCCATCATCATCTTTTTTAGCTGGCGTATACTGCTCTTTATCCATAAATATTGCAAATGGTATATGGTTTGAGTACTTTTTGATAATACTCTCAATACGGTGTGTCTCTAAAAACTCACTATCTTCATCTTTTATATGTAGAGTTATCTGAGTACCTTGAGAATCACGCTTGGCTTTCTCTATCTCAAACTCACCATTACCAGTAGAGCTCCAGATATACGCCTCATCTTCGCCAGCTTTCCTACTAATCACCTCTATGGAGTCTGCAACCATAAAAGCAGAGTAAAATCCTACACCAAACTGACCTATAAGTTGAGAATCTTTTTTAGTATCTCCGCTTAAGTTTTCCAAAAATGCTTTTGTGCCTGATTTGGCTATGGTGCCTAAATGGTCAACAAGATCACCCTCATTCATGCCTATGCCGTTATCGCTGATTGTTAATGTTTTTGCCTCTTTATCTATCTTAATATCTATGCGTGGATTAAACTCTATGCTGCTATATGCCTCATCGGTAAGAACAAGCATATTGAGCTTATCCATAGCATCTGATGCGTTAGAGACAAGCTCTCTTAGAAAGATCTCTTTGTTTGAGTATAGTGAGTGGATCATGAGCTGTAGTAGCTGATTGACCTCTGTCTGAAATTGATGTTTTGCCATTAGTATCTCCTCTGATTATAATATCTGCGCAATTATATCAAAAAAGATAACTATATGCAAGTAATGTCATTTTAGTTGAGTCTATGTGACTAAACTCTTATCTCTATCGATACAATTTAACTCTTCGAACGCCTCCAGAACTCTAACTACTAACGACTCTTGAGCTGCTCTAAGCCATTTTCTAGGGTCATAATATTTTTTATTTGGCTTATCTTCGCCTTCTGGATTCCCTATCTGTGAGTTTAAGTACTCTGAGTGTTTTTGGATATACTCTCTAGCTCCACTCCAAGTTGCCCACTGTGTATCGGTGTCTATATTCATCTTAATTACACCATAGCCTATAGCCTCTGATATCTCATCACTACTTGAGCCAGATCCGCCATGAAAAACAAAATCTACAGGCTTGCTGTCTGTCTCAAATTTTTGTGATATATAGCTTTGTGAATTTTGCAATATCTTTGGAGTCAACACAACATTTCCAGGCTTATAGACACCGTGTACATTACCAAATGATGCTGCTATGGTAAAGTTTGAACTCACCTCTGATAGCTTCTTGTATGCGTATGCTACCTCTTCTGGTTGTGTATAGAGTAGAGCATTATCTATATGTGTATTATCAACTCCATCCTCCTCACCGCCAGTTACACCAAGCTCTATCTCTATGCCTATGCCCATCTTATCCATACGCGAAAAATACTCTACACAAGTTGAGATATTTTCCTCTAACGGCTCCTCTGATAGGTCTAACATGTGAGAGCTAAATAGTGGTCTGCCACACTCTTCAATATGTTTGGCACTCTCATCTAACAGCGCATCTATCCACGGTAGTAGTTTTCGTGCCGCATGGTCTGTATGAAGTATGACGCTTACGCCATACAACTCTGCCATCATCTGTGTATGTTTAGCACCACTAACCGCACCCATGACTGCAGCTCTACTACTGCTACAACCCTTACCTGCATAAAAATCTGCTCCACCATTTGAGAACTGAATTATAACTGGTGAGTTAGCTTTTGTGGCCGCTTCTAAAACAGCATTGATAGACTCTGTATTGACAACATTGATAGCTGGCAGCGCAAAACCCTGCTCTTTAGCAACTCTGTAGACTCTTTTTAGATCCTCACCATAAACCAGACCTGGCTTGAGTATATCTTTGAGACTCTGTGACATTTTTAACCTTTTCTATCTAGGGGATTTAGTTGTCGTAATTATAGCAATTTTTTGTTATGATACGCACTTAAAAAGAGAGAGGTTAACTTGAGAGCTCTATTTGTATCTTGGTCTTTATGTCTGATGCTGTTATCTGTGCAGTTAAATGCAGATAGACCTGAGGTCTACTCTAAGATATCAGAAGAGCTTCTTAGCTCACTAGCTAAGCTCAAAAATCTACACTCTTTTGAACAGTTTGATAACGAAAAGATAGCCAATTATGAGAGAGATCTTGATAAAGCTTTTGAGACTGGGTACCTACTTGATGAACTCATAAGCGAAGCAAAAGAGGATAAAAAACTACAAAAAGAGTATCTTAAATCACTCAGAAAACTACAAAAAAGAGATAGTAGATGGCAACGCCTTTTTGCCCAAGAACTACTAAGCTCTATAAGAGATGCCAACCAAGAGAAGTTTATACTACTAACAGCGGATCCTCTACCGATCATCAACAAGCCATCTCTAAAAAAGAGAGTCTTAAGATACTATGAACAGATTCGCAAACAAGAGCCTATCGCCTATCTTGAGACTTTAAGAGATAAGCAGATTGTACTAGAGCAGAGTGATCTATTTTTGGCCAATGAGAGAGAGGCTTTTAAAAAAAATCTTAAGACATTGAACTATGCAGAGTTAAAATCTAGCAGTAGAAGTGTTGTAGTTGCGGCAAAACAGCGTTATGCTGGTTATGAATTTGTAGCTAAAAATAGCAATAATTATGCTGTAACCCTAACTCTAAATATCAATAAAAAAACCAATATCAAGCTCTCAAAAAAGATGCCACTGACCGTTGAACTAGGAGCTAAAAGCACAACTACTCTACTAAGTGCAGAGCTGATAGATCCGCGTCAAAACGCTAGCTACTCCTCATCGTACGGCTGGGTCATGGGTCGCCTTAGCGCAACCCATAGCAATCCTCTTTATAGATTGCCATTTGCCAAGGGTAGTGAGGTGTTAGTATCACAGGGGTTCAATGGAACCACAACACATAATGGACTCTCAAAATACGCTGTAGATTTTGCTTGTGACATAGGTACAAAGATATACGCTGCTAGGGATGGCAAGGTGGTAGCCGCAGAGTCAAGACATAACAAGAGTGGCTTTAAAAGAGAGTATG
>JAMONY010000076.1 GCA_027066325.1 Helicobacteraceae bacterium
CGCGTGTTGTTGTTCGTAACTCTAAAGACAGTAGTGAGCTATTTGACTTTCCTATCTACCTAACACCTAGTGATGCTTGGGAAGGTACTCTAAGAGTTCAACCTGCAAGCGAAGCTGGAAATACAACGGGTGCAGATAGAATTGCTATCACATCTTCTGATGATTCATCAATGATCTGGCTTGGTCAAACTGGTACAATCTTAAGAGCAAATATTGCTCCTATAACTTACTCTAACAACAGTAGTAGAGTAGCACTTAGTCCAGACACAACATCTACATATGTAGAAGTTTTTGCTCTAGCTTCATATGATGCTGGTCTTGTTCAACTAAGAGCTGGTCTTGCAGCTTGGAATGAAGGTACACCACTAGACAAACTATCATTCTTTGAAGAGGTTCGTGAAGTTGTAGAGGGATCTCCTAAAACTGGCGATTCTGTTACAAACCTATATGGACTAGCACTAGATCCTATGAATGATGATATTCTTGGTAAGCAGGTTATCACTAACGATGCTGCTAAACTAAACATGGCTCTTAACATGGTAGCTCTTGGCGAAGTAGCAACACAACCTTCAACAGCAGGTGTTATCGGACCAGATACTACAATGGCTATTATGTCAGACAAAGGTGCAGGCACTGTTGCTCCTGAGGTAGAAGCTGTATTATCAAAAAATACTATCTATGTTATGAACGAAGGTACAGGTGGCGTAGCTAACCCTATGCGTATCCACTTCACAGATCCTGTTAAAAAGTATCTAGATGAAGCTACTCTTCTTAACACAAGATACCTTGGCACTGGTGCTATTGATAACCACTACTACTCATATGGTCAAGTAGGTCATGACATGGAAGAGAACTTAACTTCTTGTAAACCAGTTGGCGACAATGACGATATCTCTGGTGGTGAACTAGACACTAAAGATTGTAACTCATCATGGGTATACCGTGAAGTACAGATCATAGAAAAAGGTGGCACAGGCTCTAAACTTCCAATCGACTATATGTTTGATGGCGGTGGATTCTTGACATTTACACTTGATCAAAATACTAGTGTAATTCCAACAACATTTAGCTCATCTACGCTAAGTGGTTCTGCTGTGAACTACCACATCTCTAACCAGTACAAAGCTGGTGTTCCAAACCTTATCAACTAGGTTGGAATTTTGTACAACTACTGGCGCTTTTGCGCTAGTAGTTACCTCTTAACTTAATCTTTTCTTTATTTATTTAGCTCGTGTCCATCTATTTCTATTCCATTTAAAATACTCTGCTATAATATATATATACTTCCATTAAGGTGTCTATTATGAAATTTTTACTTATGATTATACTTGCAGTCTCACTTAGCGCTGCTACCACATACAGATCGCTAACTCTATCAGAAGCTCAAAACCACTATAGTAACGGAGTTGCTGGATTTAAAAATCAGGTAGGAACAGTCAATATGACTCAGTCGCTATATAGTGATTTGGACATCTTTACTAGGTTCAGCTTAACACAACAGGCAACATTGAGATCTGGTTCAACTGCATCTGGCTCTTTTGAAAAGTTTCAATTTTGTACTAATGGAGCTCAAGATATTAAGATATATATCCCCCCACATGTAAAGTACTTCAAAGTAGCTGCGCAGTTTCGACCTAACAATAAATCTTTCTACTACGCAACATTTCGTCCAGATGGCTTGATAGATGAAGTAAATGCAAAAGATAAGGTAGACATAGGTGCTACTCAGTATGAACAAGATTTCTGGAGTGGTAAAACTGTGATTAGACGCCTTCACAACACAGACTCTATTGTTTTTAACGCTACTGTAAAAAAACAGTACAATATAGATACCAGTAAAGGTGGATATCTATATCTCTCTTTTATGCAGGCACCATTTTATCTAGGAGCTAAGACATACGATCCTAGATATAAGGTTGGTGTTAGTTACTCATTACGATACGATAAACCAATGACACAAACTCAAAAAGATCACATCATGAATGATCTTATAGCATCAGATAACACAGAGCCTCTAGAGGATGCACAACAGCGCTTAATTAGAGGTTGTAATGGCAACTATACTGTTGGGATAACCACAGAAGGTGGTGTAACAAAAACCCCTAAGCAGATCTGTGAAGAGAAAAATGATGGTTCAACTTGGAATGGAAGCAGATGTGTTAGCGCTGTAGAAAATAGTTGTCTAGCTACAGCTGGCAATAGCTGGAATGGAAGCAGATGTATTAGCGCTGCTGAGAGTAGTTGTGCCAATAATCCAGATACATCTTGGATAGAGAGTCAGTGTCTTGATAACGATAAAAATATAACTGCAGAGTCTAATGATACACAGTTAACTCTAGCTCCATATAGAGCAAATAGTTACAACTGGGTCTCTGAAGTTTCAGTTAAAAATATCAATGAAACACAAAATACTTATGTGGATCTGCATGTTGGTCACAATCCTGCTCTGATCGAGAGTGCTCTTGTTATACCAAAGGGTGATACTTGGAATGCAATCATAAGATACAACAACGGTGCAGGAGAGTTAGAGTATGAAAGCTTTGATGCAAATGGGTTAAAATCTGCCAATAACATTACAAAAACAACAGATCTTGAGGGCTCTGTGACACTATATCTTAATGATAACGGTGTCCCTTTTAGCACTCTGGACGCAAATATGAGAGTCTACAGAGAAACTAGTGGCTCATCGTCATCAAAATCAGCAGCACAGATAGATTGTGAAAATCGTGGTGGTCAGTATGCTAATGGAACATGCTATGGTCTATCTAGTAGCAAAAGCTCTGTAAGAAGTAGCTCAAGTAGAGCCTATAGTAGCGCAGCGTCATCAAAATCAGCCCAGCAGATAGATTGTGAAAATCGTGGCGGTCAGTATGCTAATGGAACATGTTATGGTGTGACAAATAGCAGTACTGCACAGAGCTCATCAAAATCAGCTCAACAAGTAGATTGTGAAAATCGTGGCGGTCAGTATGCCAATGGAACATGTTATGGTGGATCACAAGGCAGTAGCTCTTCAGTCTCCAAAACTCAAGATCAGATCAATTGTGAAAATACTCAAGGTGTATGGGATAGCACAAATAAGACCTGCAAGATAAACCCATCCAATAAATTGTTAGCCGCAAGTGAAGGCTTTGAGATAGATGGTTTTTATATTAAACTCTCAAGTGGCGGTAGATATATTGGTGATGCATATGTAACAGCAGATCTTAAAAATGCTGCTACTCCACGCACCCAGTATAGTGATAGACTTATATGGAACGAGGGTGCTCTTAATATAGATGGCAACAATGTGCGATTTAGCTTTGGGACAAATCAAGATATGACACTGCTTGATGATCAGTATATAGCGGGTTACTTTATTCACTATGATAACAGCCCTTTTGGATGGGTTGCTTATCATAAAGATAGCAAGAGTATCAGACAGATTACTGGAACACATGCTGGTAAGCTACTGTGGAGTGCAGATGTTAGCGGAATCAAAGCCGTTGTTGAGAAGAGCGGCAATAAGTTCATACTAAAGTTTGTTCAAGATAACTCACAGGGCGGTAGCTCATCAAGCACTACAAGCTCATCTGGTAACAATACAAGTAGTAGCTCAAGTAGCAACAATAATCAAGGCGGTGGAGGAGGATCTGTATTCCCTTCTGCTAGTAGGTAAAGATAGACTTTTTTATGTTAAAGATTGTAGTAAATTATTTTAAGGATTTGATATGAAGTTAGCTCTTGGTTCAGCAGTTTTAGTAGTTGCATTAGGTTTAGTTGGATGTGGCGGAGGAGGGGGTTCTTCAGATAGCAATAATCCACCATTTGCTCAAACAGAGACAGTGTCATTAGATAAAGATACAAATATAACTATTGTGCTACAAGGTAGTGATCGTAATGGTGATGAGATTACATATAGTGTTTTAACACAGCCACTGCATGGTACTTTAAGCGGCGTAGCACCAGATCTAGTCTACTCACCAGAGAGTGGCTATGTAGGTCAAGATACATTTACATATAGAGTTAATGATGGTAAGCTAGACTCCAATATTGGGACGATTAATCTTATTGTGGCTACATATAAGATTCAGACTGAAACGCTACATGAGAGCAATGGATCTATAAAGAGCACTACCAATAATATTTATGATATGGATGCAAACTTATTGAGATCTAAGTATGATGGTAATGCAGATGGCATATATGAGCAGAAGAGTTACTATCTATATAATCAAGATGGAACTCTTGCGACTCTTAAGAGGGGCGATACTTTTGAGGCAGCTAAAACATATGCTACATATAGCTATGATAATAGTGGCAAACTTACAAGTGAGAAGATTGACGAAAACTTAGATGGATCGATGGATAAGGAGATTTTGTTTGTTTATGACTCTAATGGTTCACTGATTCAAGAGAAGATTGACAATGGAATCAATAGTAGTATCAATGCATACCACAACTATATCTATCAAGGTGGTATCTTGGTTGGTGAAGATTTTGATGATAATGCAGATACAAATATTGACAAAACAGTTGAGTATCTCTATGTAAACTCTAAGATCAATAAAGCATCTTATGATGACAATGCAGATAGTACCGCTGATAGAGTAGTGTTTTACATATATGACAACAGTGGTCGTCTAGTTAGAAAAAATATAGACACCAATTTAGATGGTAGCGCTAATGAGTACATAGCTTACGAGTGGGTACAGATTAGCGGATCTGCTTTTCCATAAATAGAAGCTGTAGCTTCATTTGAGATGGGTACTAATATATTTTATACAGCACACTATAGCAATAGTGTGCTAAAATATAAAAATAACAATTAAAAGAGCAAAGGGAGATCATTATGCAACTTAGCAACTTAGCAAAACCAATTTTATTTATAGCAGTCATTGCCACAATATTATCTCTAAGTGGATGTAGTGATAGTGGTGAGTCTGATGAAGATAGTAGCTCTAGTAGTGCTATAAGTAGCTCTAGTTCGTCTAGTGTTATGGCAAATAGTAGCGCATCAAGCTCATCTACTGGTGCTCAAGCTCAAAAACGCCCATGTTTTCCTGGAGAAAAAGAGGCATTAAGCAACTGCACATATAACTAGCAAGAGAGTGTCTCCTCTTTGCGCTAGACCTTTTTTTAGATGCTATATGACCATCTTTCTAACACCCTACAGGCGCCTATTAAAATTTTTACTTCCACTCTTTTTTATAAAATAGAAACCAAGAAACCCATAAAATAGCAAATATTCCTATCATGGCAAAAATAGCAGGCTCTGGATTTTCTAGACTACTTTGTGAGCCAGCGTAGGTTGCTATGAGCAGATATGGCAGAGTTCCTAGAGTATAGAAAAAGATAAATTTTAAAAATGGCATATGATTTGCACCTGAGAGACAGCAGCTAATCTCTGGTAACATCGGCATAGCACGACACATGATTAAGGTGGCTGCACCATGTTTGTTGAAGATGTATCGCATCTCATCAAGTTTCTTTTGATCTTTGTAGATCTTAGATAGTAACCTTGAGCCATACCTACGACTTAGTAGATATCCGATTGAGCCAGCTAGCATTAATCCTGTAAATACACTTAGAGCGCCTAGAGCAAATCCTAAAAAATATCCTGCTAGCATGATTGTCATAAGTGTAGGTATAGCTATAAAGAGATCTATAATCAATAGAGCCACAATAAGCAAGATAAGATAATAACTACTCATTTGTGATGCTTCATCTAGCCAGTATTTGATCTCATCTATAGAGAGTATGCCAAACAGTTTCATTAGTAAGAAAATGACCATAAATATGATCATCATA
>JAMONY010000077.1 GCA_027066325.1 Helicobacteraceae bacterium
GTTGGTGAGACAGGTAATGCTGGTCAGACTAACTACTCAGCCTCTAAGGGTGGAGTGATAGCTATGACAAAAAGTTTTGCACAAGAGGCAGCTTCAAGCGGCATTCGCTACAATGCTGTTACACCTGGATTTATAGCAACAGACATGACAGATGAGTTGAGCGATGAGATAAAAGATAACTTTGTATCTAAGATCCCTATGAGAAGATTTGGTAGTGCTGATGAGGTGGCAGAAGCAGTAGCATTTTTGTTGAGTGATAGCTCATCATACATCACTGGAGAGACTCTTAAAGTCAATGGCGGACTAAATATGGCATGATTTAACATATTGTCTGCTCTGTTTAAATTATATGTGTTATAATTTGCAAATTTTAAATTGTAAGTGAGGAGTCGAAATGGCACTTTTGGATGATATCAAAGAGGTTGTAGTTGAGCAGCTTAGTGTAAGCGCTGATGAGGTAAAGGCAGATGCAAAGTTTGTTGAAGATCTAGGGGCAGATAGCTTAGATGTTGTTGAGTTGGTGATGGCACTTGAAGAGAAGTTTGATATTGAGATTCCAGATGATGAAGCTGAGAAGATCCAGACAGTGCAAGATGTAGTAAATTACATAGAAAATAGAGACTAAGAGCTCTCAATTGGGCATGCGCCCAAACTATTTTTTTCTATATGTGTAGCTAGCTTCATATATAGAAAGAGATATAAACTATTTTAGGAGCAGTTGTGAGAAGAGTAGTTGTTACTGGTATGGGTATGATAAATGCTGTTGGAAATAGTAAAGATGAGTCATTTAAGGCTATATGTGATGGTGTTTGCGGGATAGATCAAATAACACTTTTTGATGCAGCAGCGCAGAAGCAGAGTGCTCAGATAGCTGGTGAGGTCAAAGGATTTGATCCAGCAGATGTGATGCACCCCAAAGAGGTTAAGAAAGCTGATAGATTTATCCATTTAGGTCTAAAAGCAGCAGCAGAGGCCATGGAGGATGCAGCTCTTAGTGAAGATACAGATTATGAGCGATTTGGTATCAGTGCGGCATCGGGCATAGGTGGTCTACCTAGCATAGAGAAGAACTCTATCATTTTAAATGAGAGAGGACCGCGTCGCATATCACCATTTTTTATCCCAGGCGCACTTGTCAATATGCTTGGCGGGTTTGTATCTATAGAGCATGGCATAAAGGGACCAAATTTATCTGCTGTAACAGCCTGTGCAGCTGGAACTCACTCAATTAGTGAGGCGGCAAAAACTATCATCTGTGGTGGAGCAGAGCAGATGTTGGTTGTTGCTGCAGAGTCTGCTATAAGTGGTGTTGGCATAGGTGGTTTTGCATCTATGAAGGCACTCTCTACAAGAAATGATGATCCAGCTACTGCCTCAAGACCTTTTGATGCAGATCGTAATGGTTTTGTTATGGGTGAGGGAGCTGGTGCGCTTGTGCTTGAGGAGTACGAGAGTGCCAAAAAACGGGGTGCTAAGATCTATGCTGAACTGATAGGTTTTGGTGAGAGTGGTGATGCTAACCATATAACAACACCTAGTATGGATGGTCCTCTACGCGCTATGAGAGCGGCTATGAAGATGGCTGGCAACCCAACTATAGACTATGTGAATGCTCATGGAACTAGTACACCTACTAATGATAAAAATGAGACCGCAGCACTTAAAGAGCTATTTGGCGGCAAACAGAACTGTCCTCCAACAACATCCATCAAAGGTCAGATAGGTCACTGTCTTGGCGCTGCTGGTGGCATTGAGGCAGTAGTGAGTATAATGGCTATGCATAGCGGAATTATACCACCAACAATCAACCACTTTACTCCAGATCCAGAGTGTGATCTTGATATAGTCCCCAATAGCGCTAGAGAAGCTAAGCTAGATACCATAATGAGTAACTCATTTGGTTTTGGCGGCACTAATGGCGTTGTTATATTTTCAAAAATCTAAGGGTTTATGATGGCTACTTATCTTGACTTTGAGCGTAAGATCGCACAGATAGAAGAGGATATTATTAGCGCAGACTTGCGCCATGACACTCAGGCTGTTGAGATTTTACGCAAAGATCTTGAAAAAGAGGTCTCAAAAACATATAAAAATCTTACACCATACCAAGAGTTGCAGCTAGCGCGTCACCCAGATCGTCCATACGCACTTGACTATATTGGGCTGATATTAGAAGATGCTTATGAGCTACATGGCGATAGACATTTTCGTGATGATGAGGCGATACTGTGCTATATGGGTAGATGTGAAGGTAGAGCTGTGATGGTTATCGCAGAACAGAAGGGAAGAGGTACTAAAAATAAGCTAAAGAGAAATTTTGGCATGCCACACCCTGAAGGTTATCGCAAAGCTCTAAGGTGTGCAAAGTTAGCTGAAAAATTTAACCTTCCGCTACTTATGCTTATAGACACACCAGGAGCATACCCTGGTCTTGGGGCTGAAGAGCGCAACCAGAGTGAAGCGATAGCTACAAATCTACTTGAGTTATCAAAACTTCAGACAGTCACTATCTCTATTGTGATTGGTGAGGGTGGAAGTGGAGGCGCATTGGCTATTGGTGTAGCAGATAAACTTGCGATGATGCGCTACTCAGTCTTTAGTGTCATATCACCAGAGGGCTGCTCTGCTATACTATGGGATGATCCATCAAAAGGTGAAGCTGCCACTAAGGCACTTAAGATAACAAGTAAAGACTTAAAAGAGTTGGGACTTATAGATGATATCATTGATGAGCCACTCATAGGAGCACATAGAGATAAAAAAGAGTCTGCTAATGCTCTAAAGATATACTTTTTAGACTCACTTAGAACTCTTGAGGAGCTAAGTGCTCAAGAGCGTTTAGAGTTGCGATACAACAAATTAACATCTGTTGGCGCCTTTAAAGAGGAGTAGGGCTACTTTTTTGTTGTTAGTAGTGCAATCTGCTCTTTTGTAAGGATGTGACGGGTTTTTTCTAAACATCTTAGATGTATCTGTGTCGCCTCTATCTTGAGCTGTCCCACCTCTTTTACTGTTGGCATTATCTCTTGATATGGGGTCATGTTGTTAGATAGATGAGCAATTTTTATCTCTAAAGATTCGATCTTTTTAGAGATCTGTTTAACACTTGTTACGGTATCTTTTTCAAGATGTTTAAGTGCAAGTTTTTGTTTATCGTTTAGATCTAGTTTCTTATCATCCCATCTATCTTTAAGTAGACCGATGTAGTGTGGTAGTTGTGTAGACTCAATTAGGAACGGTTTTTTCATCTTTATACCCTTTTTTGCTATTTTGTTGGTATTGGCAAAATTATCAAACATCCATTTGGCAACTATCTCTAACTCATGTTGTGTGATAGCTCCTTTTTGTGAAGGCATGATACCAAATCTTTTAAGTTTGCTTTTATTGCAGACTGACTTCTCTTCGCTTGGGTGCATAACATAATCAACAATAAAAGCTACAGCTCTATCTCTATCTGGATATCGCATTTTAACATGTTTTACAACACCACTAAATGGAGGAGCTAAGGCATCAGCTCTATTTTGTGGCGCTGTTTTTGTGTGACATGTAGAGCATTTTTGTTGAAATATATCATCTGCGCTGTTTGATAGTAGTGTTGTGCTACATAAACATACACCTAGGATAGCTGTTGTAATGACTCTCATAATTAGATCTCCTTGTATCTGTATATGGTAAAAGTCTATCTACTACTTGTTAAGTGTATGTGAACTGTATCGGTGTCTACTCTAAAGGTAGTGGTTTTCCAAAGTGGTACCCTTGTGAGTAGTCTATGCCTAGATCATGCACTATGGCTTGAATCTGCTCATTTTCAACATACTCTGCTACTGTTTTGATATTGTGTTCATTAGTAAAGATAACAATGGTTTTAACTATGGAGAAAGAGAAGCTATCTTTGTGGATATTTTTGATTAGACTACCATCTATCTTGAGGATATCAGGCTGATAGTCTAGTAGGCGTTTAAAGTTTGAGTAGCCAGTACCAAAATCATCTATGGCAATCTTAACACCAAAGCTCTTTACTCTAACAATAAATCTCTCAATAACATCAAAATCTTTAATCTTCTCATCTTCAAGTAGTTCAAGCACAACTCTTGATGCATGCTTGGAGTCTTTTTGAAGCAACTCAAAGAGTTTATATCTTGTTGAGACATCCTCTATATCTGCTACTGAAAAGTTGATAGAGATATCAAAATCTGTTATGTTGAGTGCATTAAATGAGTTCTCAAGTACAGCAGATGTAATGTGTCGATAGTACTTACCACTTTTGGCAGTATCTAGGAAATGGTGTGGTGACACAACCTCCCCACTACTCTTTACAAGTCGCACAAGAGACTCATACTTCTCAATCTTTCCAGTGGCATTGTTTATGATCGGCTGAAAATATGATACTATACGGAGCTCTTCTAGAGCCTGTTTGACCATCTGGAGAGTCTTTAAATTGTTTTCAGCTTCGGCATACTCTTGATCTGCTAGGTTGTTAGCACAGATAAAATTTTGGCTGCTCTTCTCAAGTCTTCTTAGCCCATGTTGTGCATTTTCTAGTGCACTTTTGCCATACGCAAAGCTCATGACAACAGATACAGCGTACTCTATGTGATCTAGATTAATCTTTGCTTTATTGATGTAGTCTAAAAATAGCTCTAGCTCTATGACAAACTGCTCCATTGGGTAGTTGCATTTGCTTACATCTTTTGCAAATGAGAACTCTCCGTTGCCAAGGGTGTAGATTCTTTGAAACTTAAATTTTTCAGGCATAAGGTCAAATATTTTAGTAGAGAATTTCTCCTGTATTTCATCGCCTAATCTGTTACCAAAATAGTGCTCAAAGCTCTTAAAATCTTCTATACGAACTAGTACTACTATAGCCTCATCTACAGAGTCTATGAGATCAATGAGTTGTCTTTTTGGACTCATGATATCGGTGATGTTATCCATGAGTGATATATACTCTACAATCTCACCTTTTTCGTCAAATATGGGCTTGATAGTTACTTTAGCATAGAAGCTTTTTAGATCTTTTGCTACACTTTTAAGTATGCCACTCCACGCTTTTTTCTCATCTTTGATGGTGTGCCATATCTCACTATATATCTGTAGATCTGAATCTGGGTGTTTGGTGAAGCTATACTCTTGACCCATCAGTTCGTCACGGCTATAGCCTGTGACTTTGCAGAACTCATCATTGGCGTATGTAATCTTGCCTTGAAGATCTGTTTTTGATACAATCGATGTCTGATCAGTAATCTCTTGATATTGATGAAGTAGGTTCAGTGTCTGCTCTGTCTGATGCTTTAGCTTCACTTTTTTTATGATTTTGCTTAGTGTGTTTAAGAAGCTATTGATATCTATAGGCTTGAGTATATAGCCATCAACACCTAGCTTTATGCTCTCTATAAAGTAACCAGACTCATTGTAGGCTGAGAGTACAAGAATATGTACATCTTTGTCTATGTGTTGGAGTTGTTGTATCATAGCTAGACCACTTAGGCGTGGCATGTTGATATCGGTTATGATGATATCTATCTGGTGTTTATTGAACTTCTCAAGACCATCTTCACCATCTATAGCTACTATAATATCATCAAAAAACTCCTCAAATACTATAAGTGACGAGTCTCTAGCTTCTGCATTATCTTCTACATATAGTAGCCGCATGTTTTTTGTGTATTTTATGATATCGTCTAAATCGCTCATTCTCTACTCTTTAAGGTTATTCTAAAAAGTGCACCATCTATTGTGTTGTGAGCACTAAGTTTGCCATAGCAGTGCTCCTCGATGATGATTTTACTCATGTATAGACCAAGACCAGTCCCATCTTTTTGCATTTTAGTTGAGAAGTAGGGGTCAAAAATCATCTCTATTATGCTATCTGATATACCCTTGCCATTATCTTTGATCTCCAATATATACTCACCACTTTTTTTGTATGAAGAGATCTTGATATATGGATTTTTTACACTATTGTCAAGTACCGCATCTTCTGCATTTTTGATCAAGTTTAGTAGTACCTGTTTGATCTCATTTGGATAACTATAGATCTGATCGTCTAGTATATTCTCTACTATAAGCTCTATATTGTTATTCTGTACAGAGACCTTGATGATATTTAATACACCTTGAACTATCTCCGATAGTGAAGTCTGCCTTGACTCTTTGTTAGATTTGTAGAAGTCTCTAAAATCATCAATAGTTTGACTAAGGTGTTGAGCATAGTCTGATATCTTCTGGGTTGACTCTATGAGCATACTGTTTTCTAGCTTGTTTAATCTAGCTTTGATGTTGAGTCCTGCACTTGTTGCGCTGATCGCAGCTAGCGGTTGTCTCCATTGATGAGCTATCATCGATATCATCTCGCCCATCTGAGCTAGTCTTGATTGGCTTAGAAGCTGCTTATCTTTTTGGCGATTTTTCTCAACTTCTTGCTGGATTTTGTGTGCTAGAGCCACATTTAGCTCATGGAGCTCTTTTGTAGTTTCGCTGATGAGGTGAGAGAGTGCTCTTATGGTTTGAGTGCTTTTGCCAGATGGGATCTTCTTGATCTTTTGAAGAGAATTTGTACCACCTTCTTGTTCGCTTAGTAGCAGTAGTGTCATAGTCTGATTGCAGAGTTGATTGGATGTTGATATGTTGTTTTTAGTGACATTTAAAAACTCACCATATGTAAAAAATCCACTAACTGGAGCTAATGTTGAGAGTGGAAGTATCTCATCTTGGATCTCATTGCCCATCAATCTTTTACGCGCCATACAGGAGTAGATAAATATAGATTCGATAGACATAGTAGATAGCTCATTGTAAAAGCATGTGTTATTGAGGATATTTTCAACATTTCCATATCCAAACCAGACGCTATCTCCTTGCTTGATATTGCCAGCAAAAACCAAAGAGCCATCATCATGTACTCCAACAACAGCTCTAGCTGTAAGATTGCCATCTTTTATGATCATGAGCGGAAACTCTATGCCTGTAGCTGGCAGCTGTTCGCACATATCATCACCAAGATACTTTTTATAGAGCTCAACTGGTGTCTGGTTATCTATGAGATAGACACGATTTTCTGTAGCTTTAGTGACTTTGAACTCTTTGCCAATCTGCTCCCATCCAAAACTGTGTGCTGTATTGACAATGAGGTCTTTGTTATAGAAAAATACTGCAACTATAGAGTCGCCACATATGCCATCTTTGGTGAATGCAAATGTCTCTACAAATTGAGCATTATCACCAGCTAGACCACCAGCCACAGTGATGTGTGGAGCAAGTTTGTTAAATGCCTTCAAGACCCCTTCGCCGTTACTATTTAGCCCATCAGCAAAAACTATTGCCAAATTAACTTCATCTATATTGTCAAAACTTCTCACAAGCCTCTTTGCAGTTTGAAATGATGATTTTAGCTGCTTTATGCCACGAACAACCACTCTAGTCTTTTCTAATATTGTAAAAGATAAAACAGTGCTATACTCATCAATCTGTGAGCCTAATATCTCACCATCTGTGGTTGAGCCTATGATATTTATATGTGGTAGTATAGTTTTGATCTGCTCTAGTAGAGTCTGTATGTGAGATCTTTTACACACTCCTGTAAAGATCTGAAGAAGTGTCTGAGGCGAATCAATAATATTGTGTGTTTTAACAAACTCATGTAGTTTATCAAAATCTGTATAGTGGCAGTTTAGACTCTTCACAATCGATCCCTCTTATAGTAGAGCTATTGTATCATAATCTAACACATAGGTATATAAAATAGTTATAAAAACATAAGCGGTGTTACTAAAACTCCCTTTTGTCAAATGGTATTATAATCTGCTCATCTGCAAACCGCTCTAGTATAACCCTTTTGAGCTCACGCTGTACCTGTAGGTGTGTTCCTGGTTTGACTTTGGTTAGTGTGCGGATAACTACCTCCATAGTACTGAAATCCTCTACACCTAAAGTTTTTGTTTTCTCTATAACTGCATCATTTGTTTTAGCATACTCTGTAGCTATATCTTGTAGTGTCTGGTATACTTTTTGCATATCTGAGTTAGACTCTACGCCAACATCTACTAGAGCATGTGTAAAGTTATTGGAGTAGTTTGTGACATCATTTATCTCACCGTTTCGTAGTATAAAGAGCTTGCCATCTTCACTTCTAAGTCTTGTTGTTCGTAATGTAATGGACTCAACAAATCCTGACGCTTCATTGATCTGCACATAGTCACCAACGCCGTAAGTACCCTCAAGTATAAGAAAAAATCCAGATACAAGGTCATTGATTAGAGATTGCGCACCAAGACCTATCACCATGCCAAGTATCCCTGCACCAGCCAATAGAGGCAGAGGATCAAACCCAAACCCTCTTAAGACAAATATGAGTACAACAAAATAGATACCAACAGCCAACACACTCTTTAAGATAGGATATATAGTTCTGTTACGATTGAGCTCATCTGCCTCAATCTTATCTTGTAGATATGTTTTATCTATGATAAGGTTGATAACCTCAACAACAACACGCGCTATGAAAATCAGACCAATTGCCTGAATAACACCAGCTCCATACTGAGCAAGCCAAGATAGAAATGAGAGCTGTTTGAGTACCAAAGTAGCACTAATAGCATAGATAATATACTCTAAAGATTTACGAAAAATTGGCACTAGGTGAGATAGGTCACTATAGAATCCAAGTAGACCTTTAGTCTCTGCATATTTGCGACTCAGTTCATCAAGACTTTTAACAATAGTTGAGACTAGATTTGTGATCAGTAGTGCTACGGAGATGATAAGGAAGATTTTTAGCACTATAAGTGTCCAAGTGCTAGCAAGCTCATTGATATCAAAAAGTTTAAATGATGTATATAGTATTAGTAGCCAGATAGAGACTTTTATGATACTTCTGGTGCGTTTAAAAAATGCCTCTATGCTACTATTGTTTTGCTCTATTTGTCTATAGTTTTTGCTCTTTAGCTCTAAGCTTTCAAGCAGTATCAGAGTGTATTTGATGAGTACTTTAGCAGCTATGATTAGAGCTATGATTTTGACGATATTGATGGCTAAGGTTTTGTAAAACTCAACGCTTATGCCTTGAATCAGATCCATGCTATACGACTCAATCTGCTCACCACTATAGATAAGGTAGCCATTAAATCCAACTATAGCTATCAATATAACAACTACCAACACTTTAAGTAGCGACTTAAGCATTGATGCAAACGAGACTACTTTTGTGTGGTAGCTTTTTAAGAGCTCTATCTTGTCTGCTTTTTTGATAAGAAGAGATAAGATAGACGCCAATAGTATATAGGTGAGTATTAGTGCCACTATCTCATACCCTACAAACAGTATGTCGGAGATATTAACGCTCTTTAGGTCTATATACTGCTCCAGCCACTGCATATAAACTCCTCATAAAATTTATATCATAGAGTAGCCAAATGTGATATAATGTCTGCTTAAAAGAGGTGTATTATTGTGAAGAGCATTGCTATCTGCTGTCTATTTTTAGCCCATCTTGTGTTAAGTAGCGGATGTGCACACAGGGCTCTTGATGTAGTAGATCTACCTCAAAATATAAGCTATTTTACAGACCAAGTTGATGTAGACTTAGATCTACATACAGATTTTAAAAAAGAGCACTTTAGCGTCTGGAGTGATGATCTCTTATCGTACAATAAAGATATAGCGATGTGGGGATATAGAGCTTTTACGCCAGAAAATTCATATGCTCAAAATCTACAGCTATATAGCCCTAGTTTTTTTGATAAGATAGCGCAAAATAGCAACTTTGATCAGTTTATGAGTGTTAAAAAGAGGGCTATTGCACGCTATCATCTTAATCTAAGAGCCATGCCAACCTCCAAGCCCCTCTTTAAAAATCCATCAAAAGCGGGTGAGGGTTTTCCATTTGACTATCTGCAAAATAGCACACTCTACCCACAGACCCCACTTCTTATATCTCACTACTCAAAAGATAGAGAGTGGGTCTACGTATATAGTAGTCTAGCATCTGGATGGGTGAAGTCGTATACTCTGTTTTTAGTAGACAGTGCGAGAGCTATGCAGATAAGATCGTTAGAGTTACTGTTTATCACTAAAGAGGGTGAGGTTTTAAAGTATAAAGATGGTAGTTTTGCATTTAGATCCAAGATTGGTATGGTATTGCCTCTATTGCGAGAGGAGTCTGAGTATTTTGTAACACTAGTTTTAGATCAAGAACTTCTGGTTTCAAAGCAGATAGCCTCAAGAGGTGCTCTTAGATTTAATGCGTTGAATTTAAAGCAGATTATTCAGGAGGTCTCAAGTTCAATATATGGATGGGGAGGGGCGTATGAGGAGCGTGACTGCTCATCGCTTCTTCGTGATATCTTTGTGCCATTTGGCATCTGGCTTCCACGCAACTCATCTGCTCAGAGTAGGGTAGGTGAAGTGGTTTTGCTTAAAGATTTAGACCATAAGCAGAAAATAGCACAGATTAAAAAAAGAGCCAAGCCTTTTAGAACACTTCTGTATCAGCCAGGACATATATCGCTATATATGGGAGTATATAAAGGTGAGCCTATAGTTTTACACAACATATGGGGTATTAGAACAGTTAAAAATAAAAAAGAGGGTAGGGTTGTTATTGGTAAAACTATCAGTAGTACGCTAAAAGTAGGAAGCGGGGTAGATGGTTTTGATCATAGCTCCATGATGCTTCATAAGATCTCTAGTATGAGTATCATAGGCAAAGATAGATCAAAGTAGATTCTTATAGGGTTAAGCCTTTAGCTCTGTATCGCTCTAGCATGGTCTCATTGCCACTAGTGCCACCTGAGTGGACATATAGCAGGTCATGATCAAATCTATCTATATATTTAAGTAGAGTTAGCCACATTACAGGCGCATAGATGAGGTCAAACTCTATGCCGCACTTTTTTAAGTCTCCATAACACTCTAGTAGATCTTTGTGGGGAGTTGCAAATCTATACTTCTTAGCAGGCTCTAAGATAGTAAGATTTTTGGGTATATCTCTTAAGTTGCTCATCTGTGCTCGTAGGTACTCTGTGCTACCAACTGTTGGCGTAGTGATGATCTCAAATTGTGGTAAAAGTATGCTCAAAAAGAGAGCAGTGGTACCAGTTCCTGATGGTGTAATGATAGATAATTTGTTGGTGCTATAAGTAGACATAGATGCACTGATCTCTTGAGCTAGCTTCTGTATGCCGTAGTATGCTACCTTATCTGCTCCACCCTGAGCAATTATGATATTGGCATTGCTGCTACTAAGAGAGCTAATTTTTTGCTGATATAGTTCTGGTGGTAGCTCTATGTATTGCATGCCAAAACGAAGAGCAGCTTTGAAGTTACCAGATGGATTTAGCTTCAAATCTTTAGGGATAGTTTTGCAGATGTACTCAAACTCCCAGTTTTGCAAAGAGCACATAGCAGCAATAGAGTACATTGCGTTTGATTGTATGCCACCATAGGAGATAATTTTTTTAATACTACCTCTATCTTGGTGTAGTAGCCAATATAGCTTTCGATATTTGTTACCACTAAAGTCTGGATGAATCAGATCATCTCTTTTGAGATAAAAATCTCTCCCATAAAGAGATATGTTCTCTATGGGGGTTGGGACTTGAAATATGGAGCTATTTTTTATAGGTGATCTTTGCGTTATCTTTTAAAGACTGCAGTTTAGACTCCATAGACTCCTCAAATCTCTCTTGTTTAAGGCGTTCAATAATACTATCTTTTACCTCACTGAAGCTAGATTTTTTACTAGGTTTTTTATCTTCAAGGTAGATTAGATGGTAGCCAAATTCTGTTTTAACTGGGTCTGGTGTAACTTGTCCAACTTTTAAGGCAAATACAGCATCATTAAACGCTGGTACCATTTGACCTTGTGTGAAGTAGCCAAGATCTCCACCTTTTGGTGCGCTAGGTCCTACTGAGTTGGCTTTGGCTTCAGCTATAAAGCGCTCCTTTAGCTTGTCGCCACTTAGAGTTTTTAATTGAGCTAGGATCTCTTTTGCTTTTGTATCAGTTTTAAGCAAAATATGTCTAGCTTTTACCTGCTCTGGCTGCTCATAGTCACTAACATGTTTGTTGTAGTATGCTTTTGCATCTTTGTCGCTTATCTCAATGGTATCAACAAGCTTCTCTTGCCAAACACGCGTTGCAAGTTGCTTTTGAACCCTATTGGTGATCTGCTCATACTGCTCTTTGTACTGTTTTGAGTCAAGAACTTTATCGCGTACCGCTTCTTCATAGATGAGCTCTTGCATTATAAGCCCTTCAACAACCCTATCTCTTAGCTCTTGCTGCTTATCTTTTGGAAGTTGTGCGAAGCGACCTTGTGTGCCCTCCATAAGTACACCGTTGACCTCTTCGGAGTCAATTGTGTGTCCATTGACTGTGGCGACTGTTGATGCTGCTGCACCTAAACTTAGTAGTGATGCAACGATAATAGATCTAATAACTATCTTCATCTGTTTCCTTTGAGATTTTTATAACATTTTATGCTTAAAGATTAAACAGATATCAAACAGATTTGATATAACTACGGTTTCGTTCATCTTTCATCTTGATGTATTGATCTAGTGTGGTTAGTAAAAAGTCTCTATCTACTGGTTTTGAGAGGTGCGCATCGAGTCCTGCGCTTAGTATGCGTTCACGATCTCCAGCTAGTGCTCTAGCCGTTAGCGCAATGATTGGAGTGTATGCTCTCTTCTCTTTATGGTTGATCTCTTTTATGATGCGTGTTGCAGATATGCCGTCCATAATAGGCATGTCGATATCCATCAAGACTATGTCATACTCACCCTCTTCATATAGATCAACTGCTATTTGACCATTGTCAGCTGTTGTGACAGCATACCCTTGCTGCTCTAGTATAGTTGTAATGAGTTTTTGGTTTATAGGATTATCTTCAGCAACAAGTATGGAGATGTTGTTAATCTCACCTTTCTCTTCAACACGATCTTGAGGACTAATAAGAGCCTTTGGAGTCTTTTTCCATATAATTTGTAGGGTTTTGTAGATATTGGTTGGTAGTGATGGTAGTAGTATGATATCTTCGATTTTACTGATAACCTCTAGAGTTTTATCTTCAAACTCTTTATGTACAACAGGGATAATTTGCAAATCTTCATGTAAATCATGTAGTGAATCGATCTGTGGGTGTGTGACACTATCACTAATCATAAATAGCGCATCTATGCCAGTTAGCTCATCACCTGTTAGATTTGAGACCTCTTTTACATTTAGATTAAACAGTCTTAGATAGCGTCTTAATATCTTTGCATGGATAATATCTTTGCTATTTGCACACCATATAGCAAACTCTGAACCCTTCATAAGTTTAAATGGAATAGCTGCTATCTTAGGGTGTTTCATGGTAAAAGAGAATCTGCTACCTTTGCCAACCTCACTCGCAACACTAAGTTCAGTTTTCATCATCTGAAGTAGTTTAAAACTTAGAGTTAAGCCTACACCAAAACCCTCTTTGCCACGGATCTGATTCTCTCTAGTTGAGGCAAACGGTCTAAGAAGTGTCTGAAGCTTCTCTTTAGGTATCCCTTCACCTGTATCTGTAACTGAGTAGCGCACTGTAGGTTTTGCGCCAAGTGCTAAAACTTTGATCTCTACTAAAACTTGTCCACCTTTAGAGGTAAACTTGAGTGCATTAGTGATAAGGTTTCTTAAGACCCTTTTGATCTTGTCAGCATCTGCGATCAATTTTTCAGGTAGGTTAGGATCTATCATAAAGAGCAACCCAACACCTTTTTGTTCAGCAATTCCAGTAAACTGCTTAGAGAATGATTCAAAAGTCTCATAGGTATTAAATGGTTGACGGTTAACCTTCTGTGCACCACTCTCTAGTTGCATCAGCTCAAGCAGATTTTCTACATTTTCAAGCATAGCGTTGCCACTATTGCGAATATGAGATATGTACTCTTGTTGTAGAGGATCTATCTTGGTCTGCTCTAGTAGCGCAGAGAAGCCTATGATGGAGTTCATAGGTGTTCTAAACTCATGAGATATATTTGTTAGAAACTGCTGTTTAAATGTCTCAAAGTATTTTTGAGCTTTTTTTGCCTTGTGAATCTCCTCTATGTTACGCAAGAGGATAAGGTAGAATGTTTTTCCATCAAGGACAACAGGCTGTGTACTAAGGCGATGTGGCGTAAGGCTTCCTGCTGGATTTTTAATGAGCACAAGTGGAACACCCTCGCCTAGTGCGCTCATCCATTGAATTTTATTTGGTATAAAATAGCCATGCTCTTTAACAAATAGATTTGAGATACGATCTCTACTTAAGCTGTTAAGCTCTTCTATGGAGCCCACGCCAAAGTTCTGTAGTGTTGCTAAGCTTACACCCTGTATGAGCTCTTTTTCATCTACAATCAATAGAGGGTCTAGCAGTAAAGATGAGAGAGCATCAAAGAGCTCACTACTTTTTAAAACAATTTTATCTGCTCCATCTATGTATCTCATGTCTCTGCCCATCGGTTCTATTTTTAATCCAACTATATAGTATTTTAGCTTTTGTATTGTTTAAGACAATAGTATAATGTCGTCATGAAAACAATTAAACAAGCTACTAAAAATGAGACTTTAGAGATTAAGAATGCCCTACTAGAGCGATACAGTGGCGCAGAAACAGAGTTGCAATATAAAGATGCTTATGAATTACTGGTTGCTGTATCGCTCTCAGCTCAGTGCACAGATAAGAGAGTCAATCTCATCACACCTAAACTTTTTGAAGCATACCCAACACCCAAGAAGCTTGCAGTAGCCGACATAGATGATCTAAAAAGTATCATCTCTAGTTGCTCATTTTTTAACAATAAGGCCTCAAATCTTATCAAAATGGCACAAAGAGTTATGAGTGTGTACAGTGGTAGCATTCCTCTTGATGCAAAAGAGTTAATAACATTGGCTGGTGTAGGGCAGAAGACTGCAAATGTTGTTCTCATAGAGTATGTGGGCGCAAATCTTATGGCTGTTGATACACATGTTTTTAGAGTCTCTCATAGACTTGGCTTAAGTAGTGACCTGACAGCCATAAAGAGTGAGGAGACACTCTCTAAGATATTTAAAACAGACCTAAATGCTCTGCATCAAGCCATGGTGCTTTTTGGTAGATATATCTGTAAAGCTAAAAACCCACTTTGTGATAGTGAGTGTTTTTTGAGTGAGCTCTGCAAGAGCAAGGAGCGTTTTAAGATTTAGCATCACCAAGTAAAACTGCAACCCATCTAGTTTGTGGACTTGATGCACACAACAGTTTTACCATGATGGTTAAAGGTATAGATAACAACATGCCAACAGGACCCAGCAACCAACCCCAAAATAGTAGTGATAAAAATACCACCAAAGTTGATATATCGAGCCCTTTGCCCATGATGCGTGGCTCTAAGAGTGAGCCTACTACAGTGTTGATGATGATATATGCTATGCCTATATATAGAGCACTCATGGCATCTAGTTGTATGATTGCTAACATGACAGCAGGAACAGCCGCTATGATAGAGCCTATGTTTGGTATAAAATTTAGCAAAAAAGCTACAACAGCCCATAAAACAGCATAGTCTAGCGCAAAAATACTCAATACAATATAGACAAGTGCACCAGTTAAAGCGCTCATAGCAGCTTTTAGTGCCATGTAGTGTTTGATTTTCTCAACAACCTCACCAAAACTTTTTTGATGCATGCTGTCTGTGTTGAGAGAGGCTATCTTTTGTCTAAATTGCACACCCTCTAGCATCATAAAAATAGTAGTAAGTAGTATGACAAAACCATTGGCTAGTGTTGAGCCAAAGCCTTTAAGTAGACCAGAGAGATAACCAAATATAAGAGTAGGATCTAAGATCTGATTTATGCTATCTTGAGCCATACTTATGCCTATGCCCTCAAGTGCTGTGGTGATACCAGATAGCTTATCTTGTAGCTTTATCTCATAGAGTGGGATTTGAGCTGTGAAGTCATTGATGGCGTGACCCACTAGAGCACCAAGCAAGGAGAGTATTAGTATAAGAGCTATAACAATAATACTTAATGCTATAGAGATTGGAATGCGCTTAGAGAGCATAAAGCTTAGTGAAGGCATAAGGATTATAGCAATAAAAAGTGATAACAGAAATGGTACCAAGACAGGAGCGCTTACCTTGATGCCAGCAAAAACAATAACAATGGCCGCTGATACAACTACTACTGTGTTAAAACTACTACTATGCTGATGCAAACCAATACGCCTTTTTTGCCATTATAACATAATAATTATATGCCGATATAGCAGCAGAACTAAGTTTTGGTTATTTAAAAAGATTAGGATCTTGTGTGATAGCTAGTCCAGCTACTGCTAATCCAATGACCACTATAGTTGTGAGCGCAATTTTGATTTTACTATATGGTCTCTCACCAGCCACCAAGCCTGTTTGAGCATTGATAGCATAGCTGTACTTTTTACCACCAAACTCGAATGTTGCACTCCAGATGGGAAATAGAACGCTCTTGTAAGTGGTGTTGTAGTAGGTAGTGTTTGTGCTGTTAATGCGCTGTTTGTCGCCACCTATATCTTGTCTGATTCTGTGTAGTATCTTCTGATGCATCTTAGCTTTTGCCGCTTCAAATCCATTGTCTAGACCTATGGCGTACTCCTCTGCTTCAAATCCTGTGATATATTTCTCATTATACTTAACAAGATTTGATGTGTGCCATGGAGCCAAATTGTCTAAAATAACTCTTGATATAGTAGTAGATGCAGATGTGCTAATGTCATCAAAGTCAACACTAATATTGCCACTAACCACTCTCCATCGCACCTCCGCTTTAGTTACACGAACTCTTTGCTGGACACCATTTCTTGTGATAGTTTTGGTGCCAGCCACATAGTAGACATCACCTCTTAGTCCACTGTATGATGTAGAGGTGTGAGCATCAAATGTCCAGTGTGGTAGATAGTAGCCATCTAGAGCACCATCATCATCTACTAGTTCTTGTAGTGCAGATGGTGCAAACCAGAGTGAGCCTATCCACTCCTTAAAACTCTCTTTAGCACTCTGTTGGGTTATCTTAAATGGTATCAAAGAGGCTGGCTTGAGCTCTTGAGTAAAGTCTGTAAGTGCTGGCGTGTTACAAAATGGACACTCTGAGCTAAAGGAGTATGGTGTAAGTGTAAAGCCAGCCCCACATTTTTTGCAAGATAGCTCTTTGTTTATCGATACGGGGCTATGCTGATTTAGTTTAGAGAGCGCGCTTGATAGATCTAGTTCAACAATCTCATCGCTACTCTGCTCTATGGGCTCTTGTGATCGGCAAAATTCACACTTGAGTGATTGGGATGATGGATCAAATCTATATGGAGCGCCACAGCCACTACATGTAAAATTTATAGAGCTAAATTTCAACTATCTACTTTAGCGGAGGTGGTGTTGTTTTAAAGAGTTCTGGTAGCAACTTAGATGCACTCTGCCAGTCATCTAGCCCTTCTCTCCAGATAGATGTATCTGTATCTATCTTGCCATCAACTACCATCTGTTTAAGATCTGCCATCTTAAATCCACCTTGAGCCTTGCCATCTATGCCAACATGATAGATGGTAGTAGCACTATTTAGTGGCGGAGGTTTTGGTCTATCTGATCTCATAGACTCTGCCATCATCTGCCCCATAGCAAGCCCAGCACCCATGCCAACCATGTCTGAAGCTGCACCACCATCACCACTAAGAGCTTCACCACTTTGATACTTAATGTGATCATCAAGATTGCCAATGATTGCTCTACTTGAGCGCTTATCTAGTGCTTTTTCTACCTCTGATGGGAGTGAGATATTTTCAACCAATATCTGTGTTAACTCTAGTCCATACTCACTAAAATATGGGGCAATTTTTCTACTTAGATACTCTCCAAATCTCTCATAATTAGCAGCCATATCAAGCACTGGAGTCTCATCTTCTCCCATGAGTGTTGCAAACTTAGAGAGTATTAGGTTCGATAACTGATTTTCAACCTCATCTATCGTAAAGTGCCCATCAGTACCAACAATTTCTCTTATGAAGAGTTCAGGATCACTTATGCGAATCTCATATGTTCCAAATGCACGAATGCGCACCATTTCAAACTCAAAGTCTCTAACCATGATAGGGTTTTTAGTGCCCCATTTAAGATCTATAAACCTCTTAGTGTTGAGAAAATAGACCTCAGCTTTAAATGGTGAGTTAAATCCATGATCCCAGTGCTGAAGTGATGTTAAAACCGGTAGATTTTTAGTCTCTAGCTCATATATGCCAGGAGTTAGTAGGTCTGCTATCTCACCTTCGTTAACAAATACTGCTATCTGTGACTCACGAACGGTAAGTTTTGCTCCATATTTGATCTCATTGCCAGCTCTGTTGAAGCGCCAAACCATGGTATCTTGTGAGTTGTCTGTCCACTCAATAACATCGATAAATTGCCCAAATATCCAGTCAAAAAGCCCCATTATTAAGCCTCTATCTCTTTTGGTTGATCTACTTTAATCTTAGATCTTGTAGCAACAAGAGCCTCTTTTAGCTCTCTCTCACTCTTCTCAAGCTCAATTAGTGCATCACTTCTAGCCTGCTTGCCTTCATCTGCTATGCGTAAAGAGTCATCCAGTGTGGCTATAAGTGTTTTGTTTGCTTTTTTGATGCTCTCTATATCGAAGATGCCTCTCTCCATCTGCTCTCTTACAGTACGGTTTGCGTCTCTAAGACCCTCAGCATTTTTCTCAAGTAGCTCATTGGTAAGGTCTGAAGCATCTTTAAGCGCAGAGGCTGCATCTGCACTTCTAAATATGGTTACAGTTTGTGCTAACTGATTGCGCCATAGCGGTATAGTATTGACTAGAGTTGAGCTTATCTTGTTTACTAGAGACTTGTCGTTCTCTTGTATAAGTCTTATGCTAGGCAGTGCTTGCATGGCTACTTGACGCGAGAGCCTTAGGTCATGGACTCTTCGTTCAAGATCATCACTAAAGCTCTGTACCTCTTTTAGGTTTTGAACATCCATCATCTCCTGATCAGCAGCTCTATCTTGGTATTGTGGTATGATCTTATCTCTTAGCTCCTCTAGCTTCTGCTCGCCTGCTTTGATATATATCTCAAGTGATCTAAAGAACTCTAAGTTAGCATCATAGAGTTTATCTAGTGATACTATGTCGCTCATAAGAGTGCTCTTGTGAGCCTCTAAGTCGTTAGATATAAGATCTATCTGATCTCTAACCTCCTCATAGCGTTGTAGAAACTTTACAAGAGGTGTAGTGGCTCCAAAAAGCTTTTGCCACCAGCTCAGTTTTGTATTTGGATCTAACTCATCTGTATCAAAGCCACGAATTGCAACAACCATGCTATTTAGAGCGCCACCAGCTGCACCTATATCTTTGTTTTGCACACCATCTATCATACGATTTGAGATATCTTCTAACTTCTCTTGAGCAGCAGAACCAAAGTATATGATAGAGTTTCTATCTTTAACATCTAGCTCTTGAAGCGCACTATCTAGCTCTTGAAGCTCATCTTCACTAATATCAATGAGCTCTTCACTCCCGCTCTGGATAACCTCTTGTAAAACCTCTTTTTTATCTGGCTGCATATATCTCTCCTTTTAGTTTTTAATCTGCTCTTGAAGTACATCTATACTGACATCAAGATCAAAGTGGTTGTTCTCTTTGAGTCGTTTTAGCTCACTCTCAAACTTATCTTGTATATCATCTAGTAGTGTGTGCAGTCTCTGTTTTGTCTGCTCTTTTATAAGCTCCTCATCAAGCGACACAAAGGAGTCTGTCACTTTTTGTAACCCATCTACATAGACAATAAGAAATTTTCTTGCTACCCTGATATCTTTTGGATCTTCTTTAAGATTGGCGATGATGTTATCTGCTCTTGTAACAGCAAGAGAGATCTTTGTCTTGAGTGATCTGCTATCTATTTTATCGAGATTTTCTCTTATTTTTGAGAGTTTGTGTTCTGCCTCTTTAATGCTTTTGAGTGCAACATCAGCAGATATATCACCAAGGTTTTCAAGCTTATCATCACGCGGATCAAAGCCGTAGTACAGATAGTAGCCAGCAGTAGCTACAAGAGCTAAAAAGAGTGCATTGAGTACAGAGTGCTCACTAGCCATAAGTGCACTAACTGCTGTTGTGACTCCAAGAAGTATGCCAGAGAGCATTTTGTACGGTATGGCAGGAGCTTTTGTTAAGTGATTGTTATTGTACTCAAACTCTTGAGCAAAACCTTTTTTAGAGAGCTTAATCACAGCTATATATAGTATCAATATAAGAGCGGAGATACCAAATCCAGTAAGATTTGTACGAAAAAGTGAGACCGTGAGTGCTAAGACAAGCGGTAGGAGTAAAATATATAGGAGTATAGGGGTGGTAGCTTTTTGAATGGGCTGTTTTGGGGTGTATCTTCTTGCTTTGCTCATCTAGACTCCAAATGCTCTGCCAAGAGGGTACCAGAGCGCTGCTCCAGCACTTAGTAGTATAAAAATTGCACCAACTATTTTTTTAAGAGCTCTCATCGTGTTGGTATCTTAACATAAATTGGTTTAAAATGGCGTGTATATCTAGCTATTTTGCATAACTTTGACGATATAAGAGTTTAGGTTGTGAGAGTTGTAATATAAAAGTAGAGTAGATTTCTACTAGAAGCTAAGTTGCAGCTTCTAGTAAGAGCATAAAGCTTACAGTGCTGCTAGTGCACCATCGTAGTTAGGCTCTTCTGTGATCTCTGGGCAGATCTCTTTGTAAGTGATAGTACCAGATGCATCAACAACAAAGATAGCACGGCAAGTTACGCCAGCTAAAGGACCATCAGCGATAAGTACACCATAAGCATTTGCAAAATCTTTGTTTCTAAAGTCTGATGCTACTACTAGGTTGTCTATGCCTTCAGTTGAGCAGAATCTGCCAGCAGCAAAAGGGAGGTCCATAGATACAACAGTAACTTCTACATCTTTATGCTCAGCAGCTTTTGCATTAAATTGACGAGTCTCAGTAGCACATACTGGAGTGTCTAGTGAAGGAACAACAACGATAAGTTGAGTTTTGCCAGTAGCTCCACCAACAACTTTATCTGCTAAACCTTCGCTATTTACAACAGTGATTTGAGGTGCTTTGTCACCAACATTTACTTCATTTCCGCTAAGGTTAACTGTGTTACCTTTTAATTTTGTAGTTGCCATTTAAGGACTCCTGTTTTTTGGTATGCGGTATTTTACATAAATAGGATAATCTTTGTCTTAATTGTCATGCGGTAGCAATCTTTTAAGATAAATTTAAGCTATTTTTACAATCTACACAGTCTCCAAGTATTGGCATTGATCTGAGAGCCTTGAAGCTCTAGTGTATCTATGCACTCTCTATCTGAACCTTGGTTGTATTGGTGCGTAAGATAGCTATCGCCATCTATGGAGATGATCTTGGCATCTGCGCTAACGCCCCATATTCCACCAGATGAGGTTGTGCCATTTTTATCGAGCTTGACAGTTGTTTTTACTGATCCGCTATCTATCTCCCACTCTGCAATAACATCAAAAGTATAATCAGCTAAAGAGCCAAATTTGATATCACTGCCATATAGACCAGCACTATTAGAGTTGCCACTCTGTAGAGACTCTCTACATAGCTTGACGGTATCACTGTTGCGTGTAATTTCAAAGCAATTTGACTGGTTTGCAAACTGTTTTTTGTAGGTTAAAGTGTTACCATCAGAGAGCTTGAGGATAGTGCCTTTGTCATCTACTCCCCACTCACCATAGGTTGTGTATCCACCACTGCGCTGCTGTTTAAACATAGTGCCATCTGATCTAAAATCATAAGAGCGTTCATAGCGATCATAAAATAGCGCAACTGATGAGCTAAGGTTGCTTCTTATGTATATGCTCCATACACCTGTAGTAAGCTCTAATTCAGCAAACTTTTTATCATCTCCGTAGCACCCATAGCTATTTTTGATATCATCACTACAGTTTAGCGCATCTTGTTTGACCTCATCTTTGGTTGTCTCATCTACAACCTCCTCCTCTTTGACTTTACAGCCACCAATTAGTACGATAAGAACCATAGCGACTGCAATAATGTATCGTGATCTCATGCAACTCCTTTAAATATTGGTAAATTATACTCAAATTTGTTAAACTCTTTTAAAAGATACTCTTTTTTGTCTATAATACGATCTATGCATTGTAAAGGAGAGAGGTTTGTTAACACTAAGTAGCTCTTTTAAGACTCTTGACAGTAGTGATCTTGGTGATAATCTACTCTATTATGATTACCAGATCAAGCATCTTCTCTCTCTGATAGAGAAGGGTTTGACTCCAGAAGATGAGGCGTATATAAGCTCTTACAGATCTTTTGAGGGAGAAGTCTTTGAGAACTACGCTTATGAGATGCTGTTGCGCCACATAAAAGAGTTTCCTCAGATCAAGAAGTTTATAGCCAAAGGTCCACACAAAAAACGGACAAAAGCCCAACCAAACTCACTATCGGTTAACTGGAAAGGTCAGATAGTCTATCGCATAAAGCGCAATGAGATTGGTGAGTTTGACGCACTATTTTTTACAGATAACGAGCTCTATTTTGTTGAGATGACTCTGGTGTCATCAGTCTCCAGTCTAAGAAAAAGAATGCGTAAAAAGTACGCTCTTTTAAAGACTCTATTTCCAAAGTATGAGATTAAAGCACTACTGATCTTAAATCGTGGAGTTGTAGGTCTTAGTGCACTACCAGCATACTGCACTGCTTGGGTTACAGATGAGTATAGCGCAAAAGATATGTTTAAGAAGCTTATCGACAAAGATTATAGACGCAAGAAGTTTAGACGCATACAGAGTGAGCAGATAGTAGACACAGACTCTTTGGATTTAGAGACATTTAGATACTACAATACGCTTGGTTGGATACTCAACAAGATTAGAACAGGTAGTGGCATTCTCAATATTGAGTTTTTATGCTCAAAGACCGTGCAGCGCTATCACGATCTTTTTGTCAAGATCTATGTTGGCTACATGGAGCCTATAGAGTTCTCTAAACTCTTTAGCTCCATAAGCAATGAGAACAACTCAAGGGTCTATGTGGCTTTAGAAAAAGATCATAACGGGGGAGCTTTAACGCACTTCTACCTACCACACAGTAGAAAAAATTTAGAGATCATCACTCTAAAAAATGGAAAACTCCATAGCGCCAAAAAAGACCCATACGGTGTGACCGTAACCGAGATATCGTACATTAAAAATGTTGTAAAGCAGAGACATAGCATAAATTTTTTAGAGGCAAAAAAAGTACTAGAGATAGCAGAATCGATCAAGCTTTAGCGTAAAGTCACCATC
>JAMONY010000078.1 GCA_027066325.1 Helicobacteraceae bacterium
GTACATGGCGCATGTGTCAATAGGATGGATCCTCCAGTCTCACATGTTCTCTCAAACAACATAGACTACATAGAGCTACAAGAGGGTCCTTTTGATGTTGAGGAGTTTGGCTCACTAAGCGCAAGTGTTAAGATTCACACTAAAAAACCATCAAAAGATCTTACAGGAGCGCTATCACTTACGGCTGGAAGTTTTGGGTATTACAAAGGGGCACTAGAGTTATCTGGAGGAGCTGGAATCATAAGAGCTCTTTTAAGTACATCTTATGAGAGTAGTGAGCAGTATAGAGATGGCAACTCAGACACTCTAGCAGAACAGCTAGAATCAAGCACACCATCTTTTGCATACATAGATAGCGATAGAGATGCGTATGAGAAAGATACTGTTATGCTAAAACTCTATGCTGACATAAGCGATAAACAGCTACTCAAGTTTGGCTACACAAGAAACAGAAGCTCTAATATACTCTATCCATCCTCCAAGATGGATGCACTCTATGATGACTCTGATATATACACTCTCTCATACACCATTAATGATTTAAGCTCGTTCTCAAAATTATTAGATCTATCTATGTACCACTCAACAGTAGATCACCCAATGAGCACCAAATATAGAAAAATATCACTCACAAAAGGGTATGAGATGACACATGCACTTAGTACAGCAGCCACTGGTGTTAAGCTCAAAAATAGCTTTAAACTAGATCTACACTCTATAGATATAGGTATAGACTACTCTCTTCGCAACTGGGATGGAGCCTACTTTAAAGATAAAGTTAGAGTTGGAATCAAGTCACTAGATAGCGTAGATACTACCAATAGAGCACTATTTATCAAAGATAGAGTTCGTATCGATAGAGCAACTTTTGAGTTAGGGCTAAGAGCTGACAATACAGATATAGAGTCTCAAAATAGCAACGACGACTCAAGAGAGTTTAGTAGCATAGGCGGTTTTTTACTTGCAAAACTGCATGTGAGTGATCTAGACTACTTCATAGCCGTTGGTAGATCCTCAAGGGTACCAGATGCAAAAGAGCTATATTTTAGAGGCATGATGGGCAACAGTGTTGGTACTTCAGACCTCAAACAGACAACCAATAGCGAGATAGATATAGGAGTAGATACCAAAGTGGGCAAAGTAAAGCTATTTTATAGCTACCTAAACAACTACATACTATACAACGATAGCAATAGAAAAACCATGATGGGCAAGGAGTTATCTTATAGGGCTTATGAAAATGTAGATGCTGCTATTTACGGATTTGAGATTAGTAGCTCTTACTATCTTAGTGAAGCGCTATTTGTTGATGTTGGTTTGGCGTATCAGATTGGGGAGCGTATCGATAGTAGTGCAGCTGACAAAGACCTACCAAATATACAACCGCTCAAATTAAATGCCCTAATTGAGTATGAGATAGATGAGAGCTGGATACTAAGCTCAAATATCATAGCATCTGATGAGTGGAGCAGATACGATGCAGATAATGGTGAGCAGAGGCTAGATGGATATGTTGTTGTAGACCTGAAAACAACTAAAAAGATTGCAAAACAGATTGAGCTTACAGTAGGAGTTGACAATCTATTTGATGAGACTTATGCTGTATCAAACACCTACAAAGATCTGACTCTCCTTAGTGGATCTGATGGGAGTGTTATGTTGCTTAATGAGCCTGGAAGATATATGTATGTCAAAGTTGGTGTTGTATTTTAACACCTACTCTTAACTCTCTCCTGCTTAAGAGTAGGTATTGTAGCTGATATATGTTATCATCACAAACAAGGAGACTATTATGAACTATCAAAATGCCACACTTCCACAAGGCGCGTCAAAGGTGTCTCAGACACCAAACATGAATGAGAAGACGATCTTAAAAGGTCTGCTTAAAAATCACCTTGCTCCAAAAGACAAACACGCCTTAGTAGTAGTTGAAGAGGGACATCTTCAGTTTATATATGAGGATGATAAAGACAATATTTTAGATGCTGATCAAGATCACCCTATTGTGATATTTCCAGAGAGATTTCACCGTGTCATCGTAGACGGTGCGGTACTTTTTCGTGTGGAGTTTTACAGCATAGAGAAGTCAGATAGCTATATAGATGGCAATAGACCAGGAGAGGAATTTGTAAAAAAAGATCTAAAAAGTATGAGTTTTAAAAAGTGATAAAAAGGTAATCCGTAAGCCCGAAGGCTTGCGAATTAGAGGCGTGATTCGTAACGACGCATCATATACAGACGCTTTAGCATTTTCTTTCTTGCAGCTATCTTCTCTTTTTTACGCTTCTCTGTTTCTGTTTCATGGAAACGGCGCGCGCGAGCTTCAGTTACAACAAGATTGCGATCAGTCTGTTTTTTGAAACGACGATACGCAGCATCGAAATTATCATCTTGACGAAGAACGATACCAGGCATTCACATCACCTACTTTCTTTTAAAATTACCGCTACAAGTAGCGATTGGAGGCGGATTATAGCATATGTTTGGTAAAATGGCGTTATGATTTCTCAAGACTCCATAGAGGCTCTTAAAACTAGAGTTGATATTGTCGATGTTATAGGTAGCTACATAGAGCTTAGAAAAGCTGGCAGCGGGTACAAAGGTCTATGCCCATTTCATGACGAGAAGAGCCCTAGTTTTTCAGTGAGTGCGCAGAAGCAATTTTTTCACTGCTTTGGGTGTCAAAGCAGTGGAGATAGCATCACCTTTGTTATGGAGTATGAGAAGCTAAGTTATCCAGAAGCCATAGAAAAACTAGCATCTGAATACAACTTTACACTCCGCTACACAGAACAACAAAACATCAAAAAACGCTCAAATCTACTAGACAAGCTCCAAGAGTTTTATGCTCAAGAGCTAAACCAAAGAGCAGATGCATTAGAGTACCTAAAAGAGCGTGGGGTCTATGAGTCTAGCATAGAGAGCTTCAACATAGGTTACGCACCATCTTCACACAAGAGCATAGAGTTCTTAAAGCAACAACACTTCTCATTAGCTGAAGCACTAGAGCTTGGTGCACTTGGTCGTGGTGATGATGGTAGAGAGTATGCTAGATTTATAGAGCGCATAACATTTGCTATCAATGCACCAAATGGCGCGCTTGTTGGATGGGGTGGGCGCACTATCAGCGGACATGCTGCTAAGTATGTAAACTCTGCCCAGAACATACTCTTCAATAAGTCAAAACTTCTCTATGCTTACGATAAAGCGCGCGCAACTATCCATAAACGCAAAGAGATCATCATAACAGAGGGCTATCTTGATGTAGTAATGTTACACCAAGCTCTCTTTACTCAAGCAGTTGCTACTTTGGGCACTGCTTTGACACCTGAGCATCTACCTCTTCTACGCAAAGGTGAGCCAAGAGTTGTAATGGCATACGATGGTGACAGTGCTGGTAAAAATGCTGCACTTAAAGCCTCAAAACTCCTTAGTCTATCTGGGTTTGATGGCGGAGTAGTGCTATTTGAAGATGGAGTTGATCCAGCAGATATGGTCAAAAATGGCAAAAGCAGTGAGCTTGCACAGATGTTTAGAGACTCAAAGCCATTTGTTAAGTTTGTGATTGATTGCATAGTAGAGCAGTATGACCTAAGCAATCCAAATGCAAAACAGCAGGCGTTAACAGAGTCACAAACCTACCTAAAGACTCTATCGCCTCTGCTTCAAGAGGAGTATAAAAGCTATCTTGCTTCAAGGCTATCTATCTCATCATCATATATCAAACTAAAAAGTTCATCTAGAGGCAAAGAGTCGCCACAAATAGAGCACAATAGCCCAAAAAATCCTCTAGAACTATCTTTTATAAAGACCATACTAGAGCACCCATCTTCTGCTGCTTTTATACTTGATTTTTTAACTCCAGATATGTTTAAAACACACAAAACAGAGCTTCAAAAAGCCATTGACAACCTACACAATGAACCTGATCTGATCAAGATTTTGATAGATGAAGATATCCAGACACTTGAAGATCCAGATAGGTTAAAAGATGAGCTGATACTATTTTTAAGAAGGCACTATGAGCAGCGCAGACAGCAGGTCATGAGAGACCCAAATATAGAATATAGAAAAAAATCTTTCTTAAATCGCCAAATTCTGGGTAAAATTGCAAAATTAAAAAAGGGTGAACTAGTTACACTAGAGAGCTAGGTACCCGCCCACAAGGATACCAGATGAGCAAAAAACGAAAAGCGATAGCACTATTTAGCGGTGGACTAGACTCTACTCTCTCGATCAAACTTATAGTAGATCAAGGCATAGAGGTGATAGCCTGCAACATCAATACAGGCTTTGGTTCCACAAAAGATAGAAGAGCACATCTTCAAAATATGTGTGATCAGGTAGGAGCAGAGCTTAAAATCATAGATATCCAGAGTGAATTTTTACAAAAAGTTCTATTTACGCCAAAACATGGATACGGCAAATACTTTAACCCATGTATAGATTGTCACGCTAAGATGTTCGAGGTAGCCAAACGGATCATGATAGCAGAAGGTGCAGACTTTCTCATAAGCGGAGAAGTTTTAGGTCAACGCCCCATGAGCCAAAATGGAGACGCCATGAACACAGTACTCAATGAGGCAAATGTAGAGGGGCTACTGCTACGACCTATGAGTGCTAAAAGATTAGAGCCAACTATCGCTGAGATAGAGGGGTGGGTAGATAGAGATAGATTAGAGGGTGTGAGCGGCAGAAGCAGAGAGCGTCAGTTTGAGCTAGCCGAAGAGTTTGGCTTAGAGGACTTTGAGACTCCAGGTGGAGGGTGTCTACTAACTGATGAAAATTTTGGCATAAAGATACAAGACTTTAACACTTATGGTGATTTTGAAGTCAAAGATATACCAGTACTAAAGTGGGGCAGACATCTACGCCTCAAAGATGGTGCCAAGCTTGTCATAGGCAGAGATAGTGAAGAAAACGAGAAGATAGAGGCCATAGAGAACGATAAGTTTATCCTCATCAAAACAGATGGCATACCAGGACCTAGCTCACTCTTAAGCATCAACAGCAGCACAGCAGATAAAGATCTAGCAGCAAGTGCAATCTTAAGCTACTGCAAAACAGACCCATCCCAAGAGTACAACCTGATCTTTGACAATGAAACAGTAACAGCAACACCACTTCAAAGCAGAGCTGAAGCTGCTATTTTTAGTATTTTTAAGTAACATAAGGTGCCGATCCAGCTATAGATCCAACGGACTTACAACATCTAGCAGTCTCTTTTTTATCTGCATAACCAACACCTTTACCTTAAGGGACATACTGTCCTTTTAATGGATTATTGAACAATTAACAGAACACTTTGTCCTATTAATCGCTATTTCAGTGAAAAAAGGACACTTATTCTTTAAGCATAATGGCATAAAAATCATAACAACATAAATAATATGGCGATTTGACATATTATTGATAATTAACAGACATTTCGTGTGTCCGTTAATTTGCATATACGGAGTTATTATGATATAGTGTTCCTTCAATAAGTAGTTATACTCAAAAGACAAATATGCTATAATACAAACAAAAAAGGAAAGTGCATGGTAGCTGTAAAACAAGAAGCACAAGAGATGATTCAAAATCTTCCTGATAACTGTACTTATGAAGATATCCAAT
>JAMONY010000079.1 GCA_027066325.1 Helicobacteraceae bacterium
GTGTAATATGCTTACTCAAGTAGTTATTTGCCAGCATCCAGTCATCGTGTAGATTTTTATCTAAGTCTGCCTCTTTGTTGGCTCTAAAGTTTTTTACATCTCTAAGATAGACCGTAAATGCGTCTATGTTGTTTTGATTTTTCACATACGGACTACTGTTTAACTCTACATTAACCGCAAAAAGTGATGCTGTACATAGCACCAAACTAACCAATACCACTACTATTTTACTCAATCGATCCTCCTTAAGGAAATACTAGACTATTTCTGTCATCTACCATTACTTGATAGTTATCTATGTCATTAAACTCTACAGCCAATTCTGGTGCAGCTGCCCCGCTCTGTAGCTCTGTTAAAAATGTTAATTCGGTATTTTTAGTCTCTTTGGTTTTTAAGTTGATAACCTTTAGTTTAAGTGGACTGTATTTTAACTTTTCTGGTATCTTTAGGACAAATCTACCGCCATCTACAGTCCCTCTGATAGTAAAAGTTTTACCGCCTACACTCTCAGGCTCACTCTCATCAATCACCTGAACAGCATACCTTCTTGACTGGTCTACGCTTGAGTAGATAACACTCTTATCCTCTTTACTCTTCTCTTGCTCCTCTTCAGGCTCTAGCTCTTCTGGTCTGCTTTGAGTATCTATCTTTGCATCTTGCTCGTATCTTATGTCTTGCTTTACATTTTGATGGGTGTTACTAGCAATAGATATCTGCTGATTATCAATATCACTATCTTGTACATCATCGTCTATAAACATAGCAGATATTGCAACAATGACAAGTATGATTCCGATAGCAATGGGTAGTTGTTTCATATCAATCCTACATTATTGTTTAGATAAGAAAGTATACAGATAAAAATGAAATAAAAAAGAAACAAGCAACTAAAAGAGAGACTCTCTTTTAGTGTGCAAGATTAGCGCTTTGCGCTAGGAAATGGTGTGTAGCTGCTACTTGAAGATGAGCTACTTGTTGTTGTGCTACTTACTGATGAAGATACATTACTACTAGTAAGAATAGAAGCGACTATGCTATCTATACAAGCATTTGTAGTACAGTTATCTACAGCATCACACTGATTTGTGCTGTTGTTATCAGACGATGAGCTATTTGAAGTAGTTGAGCTACTACTACTTGTATTACTGTCTACATCTGGAAACTCTGATGCCCTGTTGTTAGCTGGAAATTGTACGTAGCCACTACTTGAAGCTGCACTACTTGTAGAACTTGTAGTACTACTTGTAGAGTTGCTATCACAAGCACCAGCTATAGTTAGTAGAGCTTTTGCACTCTCTGTTCTTAGCTGAGGGTATGAGTTTGACTGCTCTATGATATCAAAGTCAAATGTTCTGTTGCCCTCGCCAGGTATTGCTGCTGCTACTGGATACTTAGTTTTTAGCATCTCTGTATTGGTACCATCCATCTGTGATGTGTATGGGTTAACATATCTGTAGCTATCTGGAGCGCCCATATCTGGAGCATCAAGCTCGCCGTTACTCTTATTGCCATCACCGTTAGCATCAAAAGTACCGCCGATTATAGATCTCTTACCAGCTACCTCACCTGTCCACTCGTAAGTACCATTGTTCTCTAAAGTGGCATCAGTTGTGCCTATCTTGGCATCTGCGCCTACGATGTAGTCTTTATATCCTGCAGCTGTTACTTGAATAGCTGCTACTGATGAGTTGCTGTTGTTGCTACTTGTACTGCTGTCGCTGCTACCACTGCTTGTGCTACCACAACCTGTCATGGTAATTGTCGCTGCTAGTACTGAAGCTGCTACAACACTAATAAATTGTATCTTACTTGCCATAAATATCCTTTGTTGGAAATATATAGCTGATTGGCCAATCAACTAAAACGGAGCAATTATATCAGAAAAATTGTAAATCTATCATAAATAGAGACTAAATTGCAAGCTCAAGTAGTATGGGTGAGTCATTTTTTGAGTTAATATAGAGTAAAAAACGGGATATATTTTCACTGGAGCTATTGGTGTCGTTATTATCTTCTTGTAGCACACCGTTAGTGTATAGGTTAAAGTCTTCCACTTCTGATTTAAGTAGATCTGCTTTAATATAGGGCTTATCTTCATAAGGCACGGGCAATTTAATTTTTTTTGCTGATTCAAGTCTAGTTAGAGTATAAGTCTGTGAATTTACAAAATAGAGCACAAACGGATAAGATATATCATATAGGCTATTTTTAGTCTGTAGAGATATGACATGATAGCGCGTTGAAGATGTTCTCTCTTGTTTTAGCCACAACGACTCCATAAGATCTCTATAAAATAGATCATAAAGGGCTGTGCGATTACTCTCTATCTCTGCATGGTGCTTGAGTACCGTAGTGCTCTTTTTACTTGTAGCAATAGCCTCATACATAAACAGCACTATAAGTGCAATAATCATAACAGAGATAAGCATCTCCATTAAGGTAAAGGCTGCTCTTCTCAAAATACCCGTGCCATAACAACAGCTCCTTGCTGATCTTTATTGGATAAAGAGACCTCAATTAACTCAAACTGTATGATTGGCACAGAGCCATCTGCAACACTCTCATTGTAGAGATCATCTTCTGAGCCACCAAACATGCCACCAAACACAATAGTATCTACTACCTTCTCCTGATATCTATACTGCTGATTTTTTAGGTATCTTCTAAACTCATCATTGGTGATAGTATAGGTGTTATCTAAAAGATCATAGAGTGATGGGCTGAGCTTATCAAAGCGTTTTGAAGCGTGTGCGCCTGCTATAGATAGTGTCTCACTCATACTAGAAGTCTCTTTGATTTTTGTAAACAAAAATGTAGATTGGGAGCTAATTTTTAGAAGTGCCATGCCAGCAACTGTAGCGATCATAACAGCTGCCATGACCTCTATGAGAGTAAAGCCACTGCGTCTCATCAGGTATCTTTTACGCCTACACGAATAATCTCATGCATGGATGTTGTGCCATCTAGCAGCATAGATTTTAACTGTGTAGATAGCGACACCATGCCACAACTTATCGCCTTATCACGGATAACATGATCGCTTACACTATCTTTTAACATGGTTCTAAAGTCATCATTTAGCTCAAAGAGCTCACCTATAGCCTGTCTTCCAATATAGCCTGTATAGTTACAGCTTTTGCACCCTTGCTCTTTGTAGATACTAACACCAAGAGGTAGATCAAATGTCTCTGCATACTCTGCACTAATGGTATCACTCTGTCTACACTCAAGGCATAACTTACGCACTAATCTCTGCGCTAACACTCCTAACAAAGATGAGCCTATAAGAAACTGCTCTACACCCATATCTACAAGGCGTGTTATAGATGCTGTTGCATTATTGGTGTGTAGAGTTGAGAAGACTAGGTGCCCTGTAAGAGCTGCTTGTATAGCTATCTGCGCTGTCTCACCATCTCTAATCTCACCAACCATAACTATATCTGGATCTTGCCTGAGTATCGATCTAAGACCAGTGGCAAATGTGAGTCCAGCTTTTGCATTTGTCTGTATCTGGTTGATATTGTCTGCCTTATACTCTACTGGATCTTCAACTGTTATGATGTTCTTATCAGGGCTTGCAACTTGTTGCAAAAATGCGTGTAGTGTTGTAGATTTACCACTACCAGTAGGACCTGTAACTAAGATAATACCGTGTGAGTGTTTGACAAGCTCATCTAGCTGATCTGTTAGTTCTATATTAAAACCCAGATCTACTAGATGTGGTATATCTTCTGACTGCATAAGCATTCTCATAACAACTCTCTCACCAAAATAGGTTGGCAATATAGAGACACGAACATCAAGTGTTTTGCCGGCTATTTTAACCTGCGTTCTGCCATCTTGAGGTATCCTCTTCTCTGAGATATCTAAGTTTGATATAACTTTAATACGGCTTATGATGAGATTTGCTATTCTGTTGTCAATATCTACATGTCGATTAAGTGCGCCATCTATACGAAATCTAACCTCACTCTTAAACTCATGTATCTCTATATGTATGTCAGATGCACGCTGTTTAATCGCTTGATAAAAAAGTGCATTAACAAACTTGATGACAGGAGCAGACTCCTCACTTGTTAGAAGATCTGAAGATGTGTGCAAAAACTCTGAAAGTGACATCTCATCATCACTCATATCATCTTGCTCTTGCTCTATATTGCTTAGCTCTTTATCTGTTCTTATCTCCAAAAAGCGGTTGTGTAGACGCTCAAAACTATCATCATCTACTAGTACTATTGGGTGCTCTATCTCCTGTTTGCTGAGGTAGTCAAATGCCTCACCTATATGGCGACGCGATAGTACAATGTGAGCACTATCATCAATTTCACTAAACAGCACAAAGTTTTTTACACACAGATTTAGATCTACGCCCTCTAGCTGCAAAGGCTTAAGATCTATGCCATCGAGTGTAGGAAAATTTAACATAGCTCTACTTTTCAGGAGTGATGATAGTTAGCTCATCATCTATGCTTTTAGTACTCTCTTTCTCATCAAGCCCCAGCTCTTCACGACGCTCCTCTAGCTTATCGGCTATGAGGGATCTGTAGTGATGTTGAACATTGTCTAGCTCTTTGAGCATCTGCTTAACCTCTTTCATGTCTTCACTATTGCGCACTATGTATGGTGTTAAGATAATAACAAGATTGATCTGCGTACTTGACTCTCTTTTAGAGTCAAATAGATATCCTAAAATGGGTATATCTCTTAACAAAGGTATACCTTGCGCCTCATCTGTATCTTTGCTATAGATAAGACCACCTATGATTACACTTTCGCCATTATTGACAATAGCAGTTGTTAACACCTCTCTTTTTGTTGTGCTTGGTAGACCTGGTATGGAGCTATTGACAATATCTTCTAGTTTGGTTGTAGTGATAAGAGTCACCTTGTCACCAGATGAGAGTCGTGGTTTGATCTTGAGAGTTAGCCCTATATCTTGCCTAGTGTAGGTGTTTCTTGAGAGTGATGTTGTAGCTGAGCCTTGCTGAGAGGAGCTAATCACTGGCTCTGTTCGACCAACATAGATAGATGACTCTTGGTTGTTTACACATAGCAAAGTAGGCTCTGATAAAGTCTTAGCTGCGCCATTGCTAGCCAAAAAATCTATGGTTGCACCAAAAATGATACCAGCATTAGCAGTAACTCCACTCATCTTCATCACCTTTGATGGATCAAATGCTAAGGCGGTACCGCCAAGATTTGCGGCAAATGTAAAGAGTCCACCATCAGTAAGTGCCCCGCCTCCAAGACCATACTTGATACCAAGACTATCTGTTTTATTCTGATTTATCTCTATAATTCTAGCGCGTACAAATACCTGAGGCTTCTCAACATCTAGTATCTTAACCATAGCTTTGATACTGTTGATATCTTCTGAAAATCCAGACACTATCAGTGCGTTTAGCTCATCATACACACCAACTGTAGGCTTATCTGCTGGCTTAGTGTACTGTTTTTTATCTAACACTTGTTGCAGAGAAGTTACTACATTTTTAGCTTCGCTATTTTCAAGCGGAATGATCTCTAGCTTCTGTAGCCCAGAGTCATCTTTAGCATCCATGTTACTTATAACATTCTCTAGTTTTTTAATGTTTTGCTTTGAGGCTAAGATAATGATAGAGTTAGTTGCATCATCACTCATGATCTCAACTTTATTGTTCTGTACTTTCTGATTTATGATAGCTTGTGAGATCTTTAACACTTGTGATGCTAGACGGCTAGCTTTTGCATATTTGAGCTCTATAAATTTGACATGCATACTAGCTGCGCGTTGACTCTCTATCTTATCAACTACTTTTTGTATGACATCTATATTGTCTGGAAAGTCACTAAGTATCATAGTGTTGCTCTCTTTGATGGTTAAGAGTTTTCCTCCCTCTGATAAAAATTGTCTAACTTTTGCTGCCAACACATCAACATTTTCATTTTTTGGCTCTATAAATACTGTCTTCATAAGACCAGACTTGCTCTCTCCGATGGGTAGATTGCGCTTAATTGCTGTACTTGCTCTCTCAACCTTCAAAAAACTACCATCTTGGACTATTGTAAACCCTTTTTTGCCCAACACTGCTAGAAGTATATCCATCAGTTCATCTTTATATATAGGTGCAGATGAGACAAAGTTAAATGTTCCTGGCACTGGCTGTGTCAATAAGATATTTTCCCCAGTAACTTTACCAACCATCTTGATAAAATCTGCTATTTTGATATCTTGAAGTTTGAGATTTACCCGTTCGCGTACCTTCTGCTCTTGTGCTACTAGTAGTGATGATGAGCTATATACACCTAACAGTAGAACAAGCACCACCTTACTAAAAAATCTCATACTCTAACTCCTTGATTTTATTGTCTCTTATGATGGTAAGTTTCATACTATCCATCTTGTCTATATTGTTATAAAGCTTAAACACTTGTGATATAGATTTAAACTTCTGATTATTTGCACCGGTGATAATATCACCACTTTTAAGACCTATCTTCTCAAATACAGAGCCTCTTTTTACAGACTCTACCTTAAAACCTTGCAGTTTTCTATCTTTTATGATCTCTTTAATTTTGATCTTTCTCCAGATCTCATCATAGTTTTTTGCATAGTACTTAATCTCTGTTCGCTTAACAAAAACGGCATTGTCTGAATGTATGATCTCAGACTCTGCTGTAGTAATGCTATTTTTTTGACTATTTTTCTGCTCCTTAAAACGAAGCTCATAGTTCTTGCCACTCTTCTCAAAGGTGACTCTATCGCTATATATCTCTATAAGCTTATAGCCCTTAAAGCTCTCATCTTTTGATATTAGTACTACTTTTTTATTCTCTTCAACTGCTATAAAAGGGCTCTCTTGGTCCTTAAAGATCCCTTTTAGCTTTAGCTTATCTAGTTTATATACAGGGGCTTTTGATACCACGCTCTTGCTGGCTGCCTCATCTAGTGCTAATATACGCGACGGTTTATAGCTTGCGTATTCACTCTGGATACTATAAGGTGCATTATCAACTCCTTGAGTCGGTAACACCATCTGCACTGCTAGCATTATAGCCTTTACAACAGCAGCTATAATTGCAACTTTGATGCCCATGGAGATTAGCTTGTTATTAAAAAGTTGTTTCAAAGCTATAGCCTCCATCATCTGTTTTTCTCATCTGTCGCAACCAGATTGGGTTCATATCTAACAGATCTTGTGTTGGTGTAAGTCTGAGTGAGATATTTCTATCTAGTAGCCATACATCAGCATCTAATGTACCAAAATCGCCACTAGCTTCTATCTTAATAGATAGCGGACTTATGATAGTGTGTGTTGCACTTACAGATGAGATAGTACCTGGCAAAAATGAGCTCATCTCATCTGAGAGTGAGAATGGAGCTATGTTGGCTCGGTTGTATACAAGCAGAGGCATTAATGTTATCTCATTAATCTTAGCTATCTGAAGATCTTGATAATAAAGAGTACCATCACTTAGCCTTAAGACAAACCCACTATCGTCTACAAACTCTTTAGAGTAGACAATATCGTAACTATTTAGATGCTCTTCAGCTAGATAATATAGCTGGCGTTTAGGTGCAAAAAATACAACCAAAACAGAGATCAGCACCAGATAAAAGAGTGTATGCTTCATCCATCTCATAATACAAACTCCATCTCAACAGATACATTTTTATCTGCATTGCGTCTATATTTGATAGAGTCTATCTCTATATTTTCATTTAAAATCTTTGCGGTTAAGATATCTAACTCTCTTGATTTTAGAGAGTCTAGTTTTATATTATAGATACCATCTTTCAGGCTAGAAGATTTTAGTTTTCTCTTTAAAGCAGATATAGATAAAATCTTATCTATATCTGCTTTGATATCATGTTGATCACCCCAACTTTTCTGCAGAGCTGCAACACTCTTGCCTTTTTGCATAGTGAGCGCATTTTTTTGAGCTTGAGTCGATATCTTATCTTGCATTTGGCTACTCTTGTACATCATAAGCAATGCTATTGCTGTAAAAAATATTAGTATATATATCGGATTGATTTTACTCATAAGACAAGCTCACAAAAAAGATCTTATTTTTGACTTTTGGGTTCATAATTTTACCACTTTTTTCTAGATAGTTTTTGAGTATTTCAGCTCTTGAAGCCTCTTTTAGTGCTATCTGTAGATCCACTTTTTTTGGTGTGAACTTAAGATTTAAAACAGATTCACCTTTTTTGAGTGGTAGTTTTAATATATGTCTAAAACGCTCTCTTAGTAGCTGTTGATCTTGCTCTTTCTGTTTTAGTCTTGACATAAGACTCTTAAGCTCAAAAGATGTTTTTGGTAGGTTATAGTGCTCTTTTAGTGCTAGCTCTTGAATGCGCTGCTGTTTTAACTGATGCTTTAAGAGCAAGAAGTCTGCTAGATATAGCCCGACAAATACAATAGCGATGATAGTCAAGCTAAAGAGCTGTCTCTCACTCAACATACCACTACTATAGAAGTTGACTCCTACCCTATGCCTACTGCGTGGATGAGATGAGCAGAAGTCATCAACTGTTCTAAAGCTTTCAGTATACTGTTTTGGAACAATACATACTGATCCTTCAAAGCTAACCAATGAGTTGTGCTCATCTACGCTCAATGGCTCATCGGTATCAAGACACTCGGTCTGTGCAAAGTAGATAGCATGTACCTGTGCGGCTGTTATGCCAGCATCATCAAGAGCCTGCATGATACGAGAGTTACTGTATGCAAAGAGCCAGTACTTATCGCCTCTAGCTATAGCCATATACTCATACTCGCCATCATCTATAACTGAGTCAAAAAATGATGGTGCCAAGTTCTTTGCCATAGACTCATTTTTAGCAGGTAGCACCTCTTCTCTAAACCAGTAGAGTGATGGTGATAGGACTATGTTTAATTTGTGTTCGATATTGAGTGGCAACATCTTATCTGTCAATAGTAGTGTTTTATAAGGGTTGCTCTTTGGTGTAAAGAGACTCTTAAGGCTATCTGGTAATTTCAACTCTGCTCACTCGTTTGGTTTTAAGGTTGTAGTTAAGAGCTACTTGAAGAGCTGCTCCTGTACTCTGTATGCGCATGGTAGTGCGTAGGTTTGGATCAAAAAATACGATCTTCATTTTCTTAAGCTTCTCCTTATCCTCTGTGCTAAATGGTAGATCATCTATCGTTGTAAAGACACTATCTTTATGAGTCGTTAGCAACCTTATGGACTCAGCATCAAGCCCCTCTAGTACAAACTGTAGTACAGCTGGGTTTATGTAGTTAAAGTCTATTTTGTCATTATCAAAACTGATTAGACTCTGCCATGGTATCTTATCAACGCTGAAATCTAATGTTTTTTGCTTATATGCGTATAAAATCTGCTCAAAATGGTGCATATTGTAGATCTTAGACTGCATAAAATCCAAATTATCGCGCACTATCTCAGAACCTGAGATTCTCTCATCTGTATCTTCATCAATTGTGTCAGCTATCATGGATAAAAGCAGTATGGTATCAGAAACATTGTAAACAGTTAGTATACGCTCAAGATACTCCTCAATATACTGATTTAGTGGCTCAGGCTCAAAAGGGTCTCTTTTGTTGGTACTGTTTTTATCTAAAACTAACCAGTTAACATTGACTACTCTAGCATTTGATCTAAATGCTATATCTACACTAATGCCGTGTGAGCTATTATCGAAGACAAATGGCATACTTAAAAATATATCTAACATAACAGAGTCATTGATATCACCGCTAGCACTCTTTAAGATTCCCAACATATTAGAGAGAAGTATATCTGACTGAATGAGCACCTTTTTCTGCGACACGCTCTTTTGTGAGCTCTGTACAGTGCCCAACATCATGCCTATTATAGCCATGATTACTAGCACAAATGCTATGGTGATAAGTAGCGCAATACCTCTTCGTCTGATGGCTCTCTCCAATTTTTTTCGTATTATACTATGAAACTATTTACTCTTAAGTTACACTACTATAATACAATTTGAAGCTTTAATGCTTTATCATTGCAAAAATATTAACCCAAAGGAACTACCTTGTTACACAACATGCGTATCGATCTAAAACAAACAGGCTCTAGCAGGGGCGCATTTTCACTTATGGAACTTATGATTGTTATTATCATATTGGGTCTCTTAGCTGCACTTGTTATGCCAAACCTCATAGGGCAGAGCGAAAAGGCAAAACAGGGGCTTGTCTGTACTCAAATGGAGTCTATTCGAGGTGCATTAGACTCATATAAGCTTGACAATGGTCGCTATCCAAATGATCTCAATGCACTCATTAGTAGTGGTGGTGGGTATTTTAAAAATCCAATTCTACCAAAAGATCCATGGAAAAATCACTTCATATACACAAGAGATGGCAAAGGTATCAATATCATATCTTTAGGTGCTGACGGGCAAGAGGGTGGCAATGATGAGGATAGAGATATAACTTATGCAGAATGTATCGCTCGATAGAGGTGGATTTACACTTTTTGAGCTAATTATAGTTGTGGTGCTCATAGGTGCTCTTTATGGCATTTTTATCAACAAACTAGAGCCAAAAAAGCCTAAAGATAGAGCTGACAGCATCACACTTGAGACCATAAAGCCTTTTTTGAAAAGTCTAAAAAGCACCAAATTACGCGAGATTGTATGCACTACTCCATGCACAGAGTGTACGGTATTTGTTGACTCTGTAGATCAGAAGATGGAACTTGAACTTTTTGAACAGATGCCAATAGTCTATACGATAGACCGATACAACTCTACTGTACAGAAGGAGTATCTAAGCATATTTGATCAAAAAGGTGTTATGAGAGAGGTCTGTTTTCGATTTAAGCTCTTTGAGAATGGGAGTAGCTCACACATGATTGTAAAAAAGGGGGAAGATAGCTTTGCTGTCTTTAGATCTATGAGTAGAGTTGCGCTAAAAGCCTCATCTTTAAGTGAAGCACAAGAGCTATTAAGAGATGACTCTATACTACCTCTTGAGAAAAGAGATTATGATTTTTGATGGAGAGATATGGTTTACAAATATAAAGGGCTAGATGTTAAGGGTGAGAAGTGTCGCGGTGTCATAGAGGCATCAGACCTTGAAGATGCCAAAAAAAGATTGCGATCTAAACAGATATATTACACTAGTATCTCTGAGCGAAGCGAGACTAGACTTGCCACATTTACACTCTCTAGGCGCAAAAACTTTACACCTCAAGAGCTAGCTACACTCAGTAGAGATCTATCCATCTATATAAAAGCGGGTATATCTATAGTAAACGCCCTTAAGTTAGCAAAAAATCAGTACAAAAAAAATAGAAAAGTCTCAAATTTCTTAAACACAGTGATGACTCTCTTAGATGAGGGCAAAAGCTTCTATCAGGCACTAGAGACTCAATCCATCATTAAACTACCAGAGTTTTACAAACAGTCCATTAAAGTCTCTGAAGATAGTGGTATCTTACAAGAGGTACTACTAGAGCTATCTCTATTTCTCAAAGAGCAGGCGCGCATCGATAAACAGATCAAAGGGGCTTTTGCTTATCCTATGTTTATCATTATTGTATCACTATTTATGGTTGGGTTTATGATAGCTTATGTTGTCCCAAAAATTACAGGGATATTTGATCAGTTAGATCAAGAGCTACCAGGTATCACGCAGTTTGTTATCTTGATTGGCGACATACTTACAGCACACTATGCTGCCATAGGTATAGCAATCATAGCAGTCATAACACTCTACACTACCCTTATGAAGATGCACAGTAAGTTTCGCTATGCAGTCCATAGAGCTCAGCTATCACTACCATTTTTTGGCTCTATCATACAGACCTCCGAACTTGGTAGGTTTAGCTATATATCATCCGTACTTCTGCGCTCAGGTGTGCCATTTGTGCAGACTACAAATCTAGCGGCCAACATACTCAACAACGATGTACTTAAAAAACAGTTTGTTGACGCCTCAAAAAAGGTAGTAGAGGGCTCAAAATTTTCAAGTGCCATCCATAAAGGTAGCTTTGAGATTGACTCCACTTTTACTCAAGCCATTGCTCTTGGTGAAGAGACTAGTGAAGTGCCAGCGATACTAAACAACCTATCAGAACTATACTTTGAAGATAATCGCGATAAGATAGACATGGTGCTCTCTTTGTTAGAGCCGATACTGATGCTGTTTGTTGGTGGTATGATAGGCTTTATTGTTACAGCAATGTTGCTACCAATCTTTAGTATGAACATAGGATAAAAAAGGTACAAACATGGTATTGGTTACAGGTGGTGCAGGATATATCGGGTCACACACATGTATATCTCTCATTGATGCTGGTTATGAGATAGTTGTCTTTGATAACTTCTCAAACTCTAGCCATGAAGGGATAAAAAGAGTTGAGAAAATTGTTGGCAAAAAGATAGCGTTAGTAGAAGGAGATATCAGAAATCGCAAAGATCTTCAGAGTGTTTTTGACACATACAATATAGACTCTGTAGTCCATTTTGCTGGACTAAAAGCTGTTGGAGAGTCGATGCAAATACCGCTACAATACTACGACAATAATGTATGTGGAACAGTTGCTCTATGTGAAGTGATGCAGAAAAATGGGTGCAAAAAAATCGTATTTAGCTCATCTGCAACAGTCTATGGAGATCCTGAGACGGTACCTATTAAAGAAGATTTTCCTCTGTCTGCGACCAACCCCTATGGGCGCAATAAGCTCTTTATAGAGAAGATTTTGAGAGATGTCCATAGATCAGATCCTACATGGAAAGTCATTATGCTTCGATACTTTAATCCAGCAGGAGCTCATATAAGTGGTACAATTGGGGAGGATCCAGACAACATACCAAATAATCTTTTACCATTTATAGCCCAAACAGCTGTAGGGAAAAGAGAGATGTTAAATATTTTTGGCAATGATTACGATACACCCGATGGCACCGGTGTTAGAGACTATATACATGTAGTTGATTTAGCTGATGGGCATGTAAAAGCACTTGATAAAATAGATAACTTCAAAGAGGTTATGGCTATCAATTTAGGCTCAGGAGATGGGTACTCTGTCTTTGAGATAATCCATGCATTTGAGAAAGCATCTGGTAAACAAATACCGTACAATATTGTAGCAAGACGGAGTGGTGATATTGCGACCTGCTACGCTGATACAGCATATGCAGAAGATATTTTAGGCTGGAGCGCAAAATATAACATAGATAAAATGTGTGAAGATGTCTGGAGATGGCAGTCTAAAAATCCAGATGGATACAACTAGTATCCATATAATTTTTATCTATACGGTTTTATCTATTATAAACCTAGGTCTCTGTTTTGTTTCTGCATAAATCTTTCCTATATACTCTCCTATAATTCCCACAGAAAGAAGCTGAATGCCTCCAATAAAATATATAGGTAGTGTAGTAGATGCCCACCCAGGCACAGCCTGATCGGTAAATATTTTTATAAAAATGATCCAAAAAGAGATCAGCATAGAGACTACAAAAATGGTAGCTCCCAACACTGTGATAAGCTTCAGTGGTACCGTACTAAATGATGTAATACCATCCCAAGCAAAAGAGAGCATCTTTTTTAGTGGATACTTTGTCTCACCCGCCAATCTCTCTTTTCGCTGATAATAGACAACATCTGACTTAAAACCTATAAGAGGAAACATTGCTCTTAGATATAAATTTCTCTCTTGATATTTTGATAAAGCATCTAAGACTCTATTGCTAATTAGTCTATAGTCTGCATGATTTTTAATAATGTCTACACCAACTGCCTCTTGCACATCATAAAATATCTCTGCGCTCTTTCTTTTAAACAGCGTATCAACCTCTCTGCTACTTCTTACGCCATATACTATCTCATTGCCAGCTACATACAACTCTACCATCTTAGGTATCACACTAATATCATCTTGTAAATCACAATCGATCGATATATAGATATCTGCTCTATCTTTGTTGCTCAACAATCCTGCAAGAAGTGCATTTTGATGTCCTACATTATTTGCAAGCTTTAGACCCCGAACCATGGTGTTTGATAATGAAAACTGCTCAATGATACTCCAAGTTTTATCTCTAGACCCATCATCAACAAAACACAAAAAACTATCTTGACTTATCTTGTTGCTGTCAATCAAACTCTGCATCAGAGGCGTTAGCTCCTCTATTGTGGTAGATAGAACCTCCTCTTCATTATAGCAAGGCAGTACTACAATTAGCTTTGGCATTTTTTCCCTTTTTAACTTAATCTCATCAAAATCTGATACAGCACACATCAATGTTGCATGTTCTCTAAACTACAAGGATAACTGCTAGCAAACACACCAATATCAACCATATATCTACGGTGTGAATTATATCATAACTAGTAAAGACAATTTATACAAAAATATCTGCTGCTGTTATAGCAAACAGACTCAACCCAGACACTAAGATGCCCTTATCTGCTAGCTTAATTTGTCTATAAAATCCTTCCAACTCCTCATCTTCTAGATATGAAAAGTGGTGAGATCGGATCTTCTTTAGAGTCTGCCTAAATGCTAAATCACCAAACTGAATACTCCATCTTGGCCTACCCAATGAGTGAAAAAGAGTTGGGTGCTCTTGCTCCAGTCTCTTCAAAAAAGCAGTAGTATTGAGTATCTGTTTTACAAGAAATATAGTTAGTAAAAGTAGACCCAATAGAAAAAGAGCACTCAAGCCTTATCCTCATACTTAACCGATAGTGGTTCTGAAAAATTTGGCACATCATCGTATGCAAATACAGCATAATACTTCTCTGTGTTGCTATCTCCAAAACTATCGTATGTGTAGTTATCACTACCGCCATATAGCTTTTGACCATCGTATGGGGTTGATGGTATGTGAAATGGGTTCTTAACAACAATAACTCCCCTAAAAGCTTCATCATCTGGATTGCTCCAAGTAAGTTTTATGCGCCTCTTCTCTAAGCTTAAGCGTAAATTTTGTACACTCTTGCAAGCTGATCTGCGCTTTTTAATATACTCTATAATTAATTTTGGTCGTGCACTTCTATCACTACCCATCCACAACACACTCTCACTCTTGCAAAAATTCTTTGCGCTTGAGGCGCGAATTAGAAATGAGACTTTTTGAGAATTTTTTGCTGACTCCTCAAGGCTCTCGATTGCTAAAGTATCAAAAACAGATCTCTGCATAGGCTCTTTTTTAAGTGTTGTCTGGCTCACATCGTACCCTATGCGCTCTATAATCTGCCTTTGGTGGATATCGTTGGTTGAGGAGAGCTTAACCATCTCTATGTGGTAGCGTGTTGTAGCTGAACCTATGCTACTGTGAGCTTGCAGATCAAGGTACGCATCTGACACAATCATGGTCTCTATATCTGGTATCTGTGATAGATCATACTCAAAATAGCCATAGATTCTCTTCCCATGTTCATCAAAACCGCTACGCAACTGGGTCTCATCTATGCCATCTTGGGTTATGGAGTATTCACACTGAGAGTGAAGCTCAAGCTTAACAGGCTCTATGGTGTATGAGATCTCCAATTTTGGTCTAAATGTCAAGCCATTACTCTGCTTACCAAAACCTACCTCCCACTGCATCATCTGTGAAGATCTGCTTAGTGGCAGTGTTGTTGGACCCTCAACTCTTAAAGTAATACTACCTCTTTTTAGCGCATCTTGCAAGATACGGCACTCTTGTGCTGCTGCCTCATAAGTACGCCATATGCCTTGAGATAGCTGACTAGACTTAGTTGCCACTCCGATATATCCTAACATGGTTGCATCTTTAACAGCATCAAAGCAGCTCATGCACTCAAGCGATTCATCATCAACAATACCTATGCGCCATTCACCAAAATTTTCAACCTGCACGCCTACACGATTTGTAGGATACAAGGAGATCTGTGCATGTTTAATGAGTGCATTTTGAGGTAGAGTAGCTAGTGAAAACTTCATGACACCATAACACTCACCTTTTTGTACCGATATGCCAACGGACATATGTTGCTCACCAAAATTATCTCTACTATTTTGACCCTTCTGTCCAACATGCCCTATATTTTGCTTAGATGGAAAAAGTATCTTAGAGAACATATGTTTTTTTGGAGTTGTTCGCACACCTACAACAGGGGCAAAAGGTGATTCAGTGTAAGATTTTTTATCAACAGCTCTTATGAAATAGAAGTAATTTGTAGCACTTTGTAAAAATCTATCTGTAAATTTTAACTGTTTTGTCATGCCAACTCTATTGGAACTTTGGGCTAAACCTTTTGCCTTTTTTGAGCGGAATATCTCAAAGTAGAGATCACCTCTTTGCGGGTAGCTCCACGATAAGCTAACTTCACCATCGGTAACATCTACTGCCACAAAATCTTCTACTCTTTGAAGAGGTCTATTTTTATCATAATTGACCGCCTCTGAGAGGGCAAATGTTAATGCTGGGATATTCTCATTGACACTCTCTTGCATATTCTCTTGATAGTCTGATATATTGCGTGAACCCACCTCTACAACAAGAGCTAATGCACCTGTAGAGTAGTAGAACTCTCTTCCGCTGCCGTGTATAAGTGATGCTGGAGGCTTACCCATATGCACACCATACTCTCTGCCGCTTACCTTTCTAATCTGCTCTGCCATGTTTGCCCCAAGCACATTTAGATCAGTTGCATCTATGGCATCTTCATTGATAAAGTTATGTGCTGGAAATATAACATTACCTTGTGAGTGATAATCTAGTGCAATTGAGATATTTGGGTGAGATATCACAAAATCATGTAGCGCTTTAGTCTCTGGCTCGCTAAAAGGCTCAGGTCCAGAGTAGACATTTGATGAGGCATTTTTATGCCCAATAAAGCCCACGCTAAAGTTACGATTAAGATCAACTCCATAACTACCATCTGCATTTTGACGGCGATTTTTACGCCAAAATGAGAAGTGCTCTCTGGAGTACTCAAACCCATCAGGATTGGCACACGGTACAAGATAGAGTGTTGCTTTGTTTAGTAGGGTGCGCAACATAGGGTCAAACTCTATGTTGTCCATCACATGTTTAGCGTATGACATAGCAAGCTCTATGCCTATCCACTCTCTGGCATGGATAGTACCTGTAAAAAATAGCGCTGGCTTACTATCCGCACTGTCAAGGTCTGAAGAGATAGTTACAAGTAGTATCTCTCGCTGCTCCCAAGTCTTACCTATGTACTGTAGTGAAAATAGATCACTATGGCTCTTCTGAGCCTTTTGAAAAAATTCTATACACTCACTATATGAGCTATATTGTTGACGCATCTACTCTCCTGTAAAATGACTCTTCCATATAGCTAACTGCTCTTTGGAGGCGAAACCATACTCTTCTAGCTCTTCAAGAGAGCTTATCTTTTTACTATCGATTAAGTTCTTAATCTCTTCAGCCATCTCTTCATCCATCGCATAAAGAGACATAAGTTCAGTAAGTGTCACATCTGTTAGCTTAAATAACTCATCTTCTGGGGCTGTATCAGCTTTATTGTTTTGATCAAAAGAGTCCTTAAGATCTTGTGGTAGATCATCTTCTGATGTTAATGGTTCTATAGGCGATGGTACATCATCAGCACTTGAGTCTCCAGACTCCTGCATAGAGAATGGTCCTCTGTCGCTCAACCAGTACTCTCCATCAACTGATGGAGAGTATGTTGCGAAGTAGATATGGCGCATAGTACGCAACATAGCAGGCGACATTTTACCAAGCTCCTCCCAAGAGTATAGAGGTACATGAGGAAGACGAAATCTGCCTCCACTAAGATCCCACATGATATATTGACATATCCAATCACGGATATATGCAAATGCCGCAAATGCGGTAGCGCACTCTAGTATATAGGGTTTATTAGTAACAGCATCTATGGCGATGTCACATGCCCAATATTCAGCTTTTGCAGCTTTTGATGCCTCTACTGCAAGCTCAAGTGAGCTCATAGGCACATTCTCATAACTCATAGATCCACCTTGACTGGTGTTAGTAATCCACTCACCATCACCACTATACCTCCAAAATGCGCAGACTGGCTTATGACCTATAAGCATAACACGAAGATCACCACTATCTTTAAGATCAATAGCATCTTGGATATACATAGGTGAGTATGACTTAGCATCAAATAACTTTTTGCACTCACCATAGCTATCTACTTTATGAACATAGTATCCACCATAGTTCGAGGCTCCATAACTACGCTTTACTATCTTGGGATATTTACAATGTTTAATATACTCATAACCTTTTTTCTGATCATAAAAAATCTTTGTAGTAGGGTGAGCTAAGTTAAACTTTTCACAAAATAGCGTAACATTCTCTTTTGACTTATTTGAAAACTGTGTCTCTATAGATGGTATAAAACGCACATGTGGCAACTCTTTTGCTATCTGCTTAAAAGTCTCATAAGCAGTTGCTGGTATGTTGCCCACAAGCACATCTATCTTCTTTGCTCTGACCTCTTTGATAAATCTATCTTTATCATTGCGCCAATGATACACAACCGACTCAATCTTATCTGGCCACCCCTTAAAGTTACTGCGATCAAAAAATCTTAAAACATAATCCAAATACAAAAGTCCTATTTTTGGCAACTTATCTCCACTCATCACGCTCTACCTTTTTTAGTTATTTTATCTATCATGTTGACAATCTTATCGATTTTAAGAGTATTAAAATCTATCCCCAACTTCTCCTGCTCTGGTGTAGCAAATGCTGGTATGCCATTAACCTCTAACACCACATACTCCTCACGCTCTCTATCATAAAGTATATCAACACCAGCTATCTCAAGACCCACAGCTTCTGTTGCTCTAGTGGCTAGATCTACAAGCTCATCATTTGGCTCTCTTGTGATGATGCTACCGCCCGAAGTGATATTGGTACGCCAGTCACGCTCACTAGCTCTACGCCCATAACACCCAACAAACTCACCATCTACTATATCGATACGGTAGTCACTAAAATCATTCTCTATAAACCGCTCTACATAGATCTGGCGGATATCCATCTGATTAAAAAATGGCTTTAGCGACTCAAAAGTTGAACGACTATCAAGTAGCACCATACCAGTTCCACCCCAACCATCAATAGGCTTAAGCACAATCTTGCTCCACTCATCAAACTTGTTAGATATAGGCTCAATCTGCTCTCTATGGCATAGCAGAAAATCGGTTGTGCGGATACCCTTTGATGCCATAGCCATGTTTGTTCTAAACTTATCTTCTGAGAGCTTAAATGCCTCATAGTTATTGATAGTTGGTATCTGAGAAGCTAGAGCCTCATACATGTAAACTTGGGCTAAAGTCTGCTCTCCTGCATTGTAAGAGAAGAATGCATCAAGATAGCTCATGTTAATGCCATTGCAGACTATGCCATCAGTAGTAGCAGTAGCAAAACGCAAGTCAAGACCCACAACTACCTCTATGTTGCGCTCTTTTAGTTTAGCTACAATGCTACGCTCTATAAGATCTCCACCGCCATTTTGATACATCCATAAGCCCACTCTTCTCATCTAAAAGCCTTTATTGATTATGAGGTGTCTAAAGAGTCTGCTTGAGAGCTCTATGCGCTCACTAAAACTACTCTTTTTTGCCCTCTCATAGATTGTATGATCACCATCACCAAAGGGACCAAATCCATCAAGCGTCAATACTCCAGCTGCACTGATAGTATTGGCATCACTCACTCCACCGCGCTCTTGGGTCTTAAGTGTATAAGAGGCTACTTTGGATAACTTGTCTACTAGATCAAAAACTCTACTATCTGGCTGCATAACATCACGCTGGATGCCTCCACTTAGAGTTGTAACAGTTCCCTCTACCCTAGAAATGCTAATGATATCGTCTATCTTCTGTAGTAGCCTATCTCGCTCATCTAAGCTCTTAAATCTAATCTCAAAGAGTAGATGAGCAGATGGTGATATCGTATTTGCTCCTATACCACCTTCTACTTTTCCCACATTGAGGGTTGAGCCTTTTGACAGATCCGTAAGTGCTACTAGGCTCTGTAGCTTTAAAGCTGCCTCTAGATTTGCATCAGCACCATCCTCATAGTGATTTCCAGCATGTGCGGCGCGACCCTCTATCTGTGCTATAAATGTTCCAACACCTTTTCGTGCTGTTACAATCTCACCATCTGCACCAGCAGACTCATAGACAAAACAGTACTCATACTCTGAGGCTAGACTGGTTGTAAGAGCTTTAGAGTCATCACTCCCGCTCTCTTCATCACTTACAAGAAGTATATCTATATCTGTGATCATCATCTGCTCTTTAATCTCTCTAAGAGCCTGCAACATAACTATGATACCACCTTTCATATCACACACGCCAGCACCATAAACCCACTCATCGTCCTCATCAAACCTATCAAAAGCTCCTGGAGCAAATACTGTATCCATATGACCTAAAAGAAGCAACTTTTTTCCGCCACCATCTACACTTGTGTAGTGTCGATGTGTGCCTATCTCTAATCGTCTATATAGATCAACACTAAAACCTAACTGACAAAACCACTTATCAAGAAGCTCGCCAACACGATTGACCCCATCTCTATTTTGAGTATATGAATTGATGCTACAGAGCGTACGCAGATCATCTATATGGTTCACAACTTCCCTTATTTGTAAGAAAAAACTTAGTTTTTGTAATTATATCTTAATTTATTACCATCTTGGTCAAATAGTTATATTTTCTTACTTTAGCCTAAATAAAATTAGGCGTCAAGAGAGATATACATAACACACAAGCCTAGTTTTCTATTGTGGAGTTTTCAACTTATAGTATTGCTAATTTTTTAGTGAACATTGTGGTGACAATATCTTCTTGACTTAGATTCTCAACAAGAGTTCTAAAGCTTTTCAGAGCATAGAGTCTAGTCTCATCACTTTTTAAGCTTTTTAGCTCATTTGAAAAACCACTTTTTGAGACTACAATACAGATATCTGGTGTAAGTTTGGCTAGTAAACACTGCTCTTTAAGCTTTGTAAGTTCACTTTTTTTTGCTTTTACTTTTGCATACTTACAGATTCCTGCAACAGTTTTACCAGATCTTGTTTTTGCTAAGATGTCTATGGTTACATTTTTATCCCAGTAGCTTCCTATCTCAACTATTGGATCATCGCTAAACTCTTTTTTTACTAGTTCTAGTGAAAGTTTTTGGAAGATATGCTCATAAAAATTGTATTCGCGATTTAAAAAGCTTTGTGATGCTTCCTTATAATCGCCCTCTTTTATCCCTTGAAAAAATGGTGATACAGATGAGAACCAAAATCTTACAAACGGTGCCATAAAGTTTACCCTATGTGACGCAAAACTATCATCATCTAGTGCCTCCTCTAATGAATGCTCTAGCTCTACAATACCGCTATCACAGAGTAGGTCAAGTGCATTTTCACCATCTGCTCTAGAAATTCTGGCTCTTTTAAAGGCAGAGTGTGAACGAGAGTCACCAGTTGCCACCCCACTAAGAAGTGCATGTTTTATCTTATCGCTATCTGTAATTTTTGTGATATCGTTATGGATATAAGTATAATTTTTATATATTTTTGACTCTATCAGCTCTTCTAGTGGCTTATCTGTATCAATGCGCCAACCAATACCACCAAAAACAGAAAAATACTTTATGGCATCTTCCATATTTTTAGGGTTATTTTGAAGATAAAATGAGCGAAACTGCTCTAATAGCGATGGATGTTTTGACATTGATGACAACCTCTAATTTTTTTACCATTATACTCAAAATTTTAAGCTAAACTAAGCCCATCTTAAGAGCATTAGCGCTAGTATGACCACCAATCACAAAGAGGGCAGTATCTTTTTAGTTAAGAGATGTCTACTTAGCAACAAGTAGAGCTATAAGTAAAATCTAAACTTACGCTTTTTTTGATTATTGGCTCTTCATGTTATCTGATCAGACAACATGAAAATTTAAACTACCCATAAATACTCACCCTTAACTAAAAACCACAAGCAGATCACAAAGCCTTTAAAGTATACTAATACAATCAGCAATCAAAGGTCAGATTAAAATGCTAAAACATCTCCTCATGACGGTAGTAGTACTGCTAAGTTTAACAGGCTGTATAACATCAGAAGAGAGTCTAGATGATACTACTAACTCAAGCTCATCTACTAACATAAGCCAATCAAGCTCACTTAGTAGCAGCTCAGATAGATCATCTAGTAGTGCCACATCAGTAGAGTCTAGCTCATCAGTATCTAGCATCTC
>JAMONY010000080.1 GCA_027066325.1 Helicobacteraceae bacterium
TCTCTATGTGGCACTGCAAGATTGTGACAATTTGCACAAAAAAGGTCAGGTGCAGAGCCATCTGGCTGTATGTCGCTATATGTAAACAGTGTGCCATCTGGCTTAGTAGGCCAGTATTTATTTGGACCCTTTAACATAAAGTTGAAACTTGACCCATGTGGACCCTTAGGATCACCAGCATGCTCATTATCTGCGCCATGACAATCAGAGCAGTACATAGTCTGAGTTCCTACATTCTGATTCCAAGGGTGTCTCATGGCAGAAGCTTGCAAGGCTTTTGGAGCATATGAGCCTGGTCGGTTATTGAGCGCCTCTACAACAGGGTGAGCAGACCGATTGTTTGGGTTGTACTCAAATGCAACATCTGTTGCTCTCATAAACTGACCCTCATTATCGATAACATTATTTGTCCAAGCTGTCTCTATCTCCATCATATCTGTAGATACTGTAGGACCAAGAGCCCAGTAAGAGTGACACTTAAAGCAGATCTGATGCTCTTTTTCAGACTCTGCTAATGTTTGAAAGCTTGTAGGCTGTGTCCAAGCAGTAGGCCATATAGGCTGTACACCTTGCACTTTTCTTAACACTCCAGAGACTAAGTTTGTTGGAGTATCTGGATACCACTGATTTGCTGGGGTGTGAGTCCCTTTGCCTACTCTATGTTGATTGTGACAATCCATACACTCCGCATGTTTAGAGGTTGACCACTGTATGGTCTCTGCACCTGCTGGATCAGTTGAGCCAACACCATAAAGTGAATCTAAGTTAGTATGTTTGCCATCAGTTGTATTGGTGGGATGAGCAAATGGACGATTTAAGATCGGCTCTATCTGTTTTGTACTATCTAGTGTACTTCCAGTACCGTGACAAGGTGCTGTACTTCTTGTACCTGATGCTCCCATATAGCAAGTATTTTGCTCAACATGGCGTAGTAGATATGGCTTACCAAGACCGTTGTGAGGAGTGTGGCAGTTGACACAGTAGAGATCTGTAGTTGAGACTGCTCCTCCATTGTTGTATCGCTGCATCACCTCTACTGAAGTGTACTGTTTAACAGTATCTCTATGTGCTAACACACCGCTATCTCCAGGTGTTTTATCGTGACAAGCTATACATGTATTTTTAACATTTTGTCCATGATTTGGACTTATGACTCTAAGAAATTTCTTATTTTCTAGGTGTGGATTATGGCAAGATGAACACTCTATGTAATTCTTACCAGCATAGTTATAGAGCTTTAATGGAGCATCTGGAACAGTTTTAAGCTCAATGCTCTTAGAGCCTACATCAAAGTTTTTACTATTGGTAGGGTCGTACTCTATACCTACTGGATGGTGGATAGATAGGTCTGTTCCTATAAAACCTGGTGTTGCTGTTGTCATAGTTCCTGTTGTACTCGTTCCTATAACATCAAGATATGTATTGCCAAGCAGATTACCTCGTACCATGTAGACAGCACCAATAGCAACAGTACCATCATGACAACTCAAGCACTGTCTTGACACTGAGCCTGGTGTGCCTGCAACTGAACCCAAGTCTGTAGGGGTTGTGTAGCCACTTCTCTTAAGGTACTCGCTATCGTACATCACATAAGCAGATACAGGCATGGCTCTATTCCAAAGAGGCTTACCAGGCTGAGCATCATGTACAATGTGGCAAAATACACACACCTCTTGTTCGCCTGAAGCTCTTATGTAATTTCCACTTGTAGCAGATAAATTGTGTTTTGTGTTATCAACAATGGCTTCTACTGATGAGAAGTAAGTTGCAACTATAAGTATATAAAACAGTATGCGCTTCATGATAAATCCTTCACTTTTGATACTCTAGCATATTAAAGAGCTCTATTCTCATGTTGTATGAGTCGGTTACATATATTGTACCATCTTTAGATATTGAGATATCTTGAGGTGCTACAAACTCTCCATCACCAACGCCTCTTTTTCCAAACACAAGCAACAGCTCACCATCGCTATTGAAAATCTGCACAGCATCAAATAGCGTATCGGTCACATAGAGGTTGTCAAACTTATCAACTGCTATACCTCTTGGACTTGAAAATGAGCCTATGCTATCGCCAGATTGTCCATATCTTCTAATGTACTCTCCATCTGGATTAAACATCAACACTCGCCTATTCATAGAGTCTGCTACATATAGATTGCCTCTGCTATCTAGAGTGATATATGTTGGCTTATTGAGCTCACCTTCACCTTCACCCATTCTTGATATGTTATCAATGTATGTTCCATCTTTCTTATAAACTTTGATATGTGAACTTAGGGTATCGCTAACATAGATGCGGTCTCTTACATGGTCTACTGCAACACCAGTTGGTCTTAGCAGTGAGGATGGGTGATGAATCTTTTTAATAGGATCTAGGTCTGAGTTGTATATAAATAGAGATTGGAGCACAGAGTCTGTTATGTATATATTGCCTTTTTCATCAGTTGTGACATCTATAGGGGAGGAGAATCTTTGACCTTTATAGCCATCTATACTCTCAAAGTTCTCTCTTTTAGTATCAAATACAATTACGCTTTTTTGTGCCATATCTGTCACATATATCTTATCTGCATCTATATGTATACCAAAAGGCTTAACAAGAGAGTTCTCTTCAGCACCAGCAAAAAACTCCCATATTTTTGTAAAAAATCCCTTACTAATTCCTAGATCTTCAGCTTTCATTACGCTTTTTTCATACGAAATTCTAGCTTTTTCAGGAGGTGGTGGCCACACTATATTGGACGCTGCTAGTGTGTTAACTGCAAATATACATAAAAATGCTACTGGTATCAATCTTAAATATTTCATATATTTCGTCCTATAACAAAGTAATAATTTATATGCTCTCTATGACCAAATGCACCACCATTTTGCGAGGTATATCTAGTTCCTACAGATGCATATATCTTACGAATAATATATGTTAACTTAGCATCACCAGAGTATGTGGTGTAGTCATACACACTATCACTTGAGACTCTACCGTGAGCATTAAAGTTCAAAGAGCGCATTAGCATATATTTGAGTGATAAACTAGCATAAGGGGTGACTCTATTTTTAAATATACCCTCTGCATAAGCAACGCCTGCATTAAAGCTCATCTTGCCATAATAGCCAAGATTGCCCCAGTAGCTCAGTCCAGTCTCAACTGTATATGCTTCAACAACCTTTACTGTTGCATTAACATCTTCATAAAGATTCTCATCTCTATAGCCATTAAATCTAACAAAAAAGTTTGTGCTACTTGCAAGTGGCTGAGTCAATCCAGCTGCATAAACTGCACGATTTGTATAATCATCTGCTGTTGAAAATCTCTGATAGTAACTTGTGTTGAGATAGATATTTGTTTTTGTACTCGGAAAACTCTGATCTAGTCCAGCACTTAGGGTGTAGCTAAAGATATTTTTATCTGATAAAGTTGAGTTAGCATCAACTCTATCATACTGCTCACTTCTGCCTGTAACGCTAAGACCAATACTACCTATGAGATTTTCTATAATTGTTTTTCTATAATTTGTACCAAGCATCAAACTTGTGTAGTTAAGCCCCAATGAGTCACCAAGTGCTTGAAAGTAGATAAAATTTTGGCTAAACGACAATTCAGAGGTAGCTTGGTAGTTACTACCCTGATTAATGGTAATGTAGCTATTTTGATCATTTGCAACTCTGATAGAGTTGGCTGTGACTGAAAAACTAGTAGATAGCTTTTTGCTAGCTAGATAATTCAAAGATACCGTTGCGGAGATATCTTCATTGTCATAATAGCTATAACTATAGTATCTAGCATAAGATCTTAAGCGCAACGCCTCACTCACTTTCCAGTCATAACCAACTCTAGCCTCATCGATATCTCCATCAATAGTTGTCAAGATACCAACACCGCTGTCTCTGTATTCGTATTCAACAATTCTATGTGTATAGTCTGCATACATGGACTGATCACTACTAATCTGTTTTGTCATGCCGACCTTAAAACGCAACTCTTTATCTGTTGATGTGGAGAACGACTCCTCTCTTCTTGAGTCACTATTTCTAAGTTCATAATTAAGATCAAATATATCAAGCAGTAGTGATCCAAATATGCCCATCCTATCTGCTTCATACTTTACAAAAGTATTTCTATCAGCTTGAGTGCTCCAGACTGGTGAATCTGCCCGTTCAGCATATAGTGTAAACGGGTAATCTGACTGTTTAATAAAGTTTAGGTAGGCTCTATAGTTTGTATGTTCAGATCTGTAGCTAGTAGATGTTTTAGTTGAACTTGAGGTAATGGTGGCATCCGTATTGTCTATGTATAGCGTTCCACCAATATCATAGGTGAGTAGCAATGGGCTATACAGATAGCTCTCATATCCTAGTGAGTATTTTTGTATCAGTGACAACTTATCATTAAGAGCATTTTGACTATCGATTTTATCATTGATAGCCCTAAACTCTATCTGCCCATAAAAACCTCTAGTATACATGGTCTCAGCCCAGACAGACTGAGTAGTAACTAAGAGCAACGATACATAAATAAAAATTATTTTCAAGGATACTTTCACACTATCTACCCGCCTATTTTAGATTTTTATATGAGCCAAAATACTCAATTTTTACCTCTTTTTTTGCCTCTGATGTAATATCTTCTAGCTTCTGCTTTTCATACTTCTTCTTTAAATCTTTTGCAAGATTAGTTTTAACAATATCAAAACTTAGCTGCTCTGGAGGACTCTTGCCTTCAAGCTTTACAATATAACACCCTTTATCAAGCTCTATAATGCCACTTATCTCACCTATATTGAGCTTACTTGCAGTATCTTCAACATCAGCTTCTAACATACCTCGGTGAACAAAGCCCATGTCTCCACCATTGATGCGACTCATAGCTTCTGAGTACTCTGCTGCAACATCAGCAAAGATATTGATTGTTGCATTGGTATCTACTGTTATATTACCCTCATCAACCAACGCTTGTCGCTTAGCTATCTCACTCAATGCCTCTTTTGCTCTCTTCATAGCCTTGCTCTTACCCTTAGGATCTGTTGGGTTATTTTTAGTATAGATAATTCTAACTTTTAATTTCTCTGGCATCATAAATTTAAATTTATTTTTATTATAATACTCTTCTAGCTCTTTCTCGCTAACTTCAGTCTCAATCTCTTTTTTATACAGACCCTCTAAGATACTATCTTTTTTCAGCTCTGCAACAAAAGAGTCATAAGTATAGAGTCTCTGTTTTAATGCTTCGCGCATTCTATCATCTGTTCCAAATCTCTTTTTAACTTCAGCCACTCTCTCTTTTATGATTTTATCATCTGGCTTATAGCCACGGTTAATAGCATACAGAACTAACGATTCACGCTCAATAAGATCATCTATCGCCTCTTGTTTAACTTTCGCCAACTTCTCATCTGTGATGGTTGCATGATAAAAAGTACGAGGCATAAGAGCATCAACCTGACGCTTTAGTCTTGCCTCGGTGATAAGCACCTGATTGATGGCTACAACTGGCTCGTCTGTCTTGTTGTTATCAACCACATCTGATGCAAATGCACAATTTAAACCTATTATAAATACGATAAAGATAATTTTTTTCAATTTTTTTCCTTAAGTTTATCTACTACTATTTGCCATGACAACCAAGACATAGTTGGCTCTGGCTATTGTTGATCCGTAAAAATAGACCTGATGTACTATGTGGATCATGACAGCTTGTACATCTAATCACACCCTCGGGCACAAGATCTCCTATACTATCTGCTCCAATCCAACCAAGCAGTGGTGTGCTTTGTGGTTTCAAACTAGCTTTTCTACCATTAACACTATGTGGAGCATAATCTCTTCCAACTGGGTGTTGGTGTGAGTCATAAGTTACTGGTTGACCCAATAAGTTTGCCTCTTTTGTATGCTTTTGTGACTCTTCATTGTTTGATAGAACAATATTTGGGGCATTAATGCCATCGTGGCATGTTAAACAGACTCTTAAAATTGTGTCTGGTCTATTGGCATAGTCATAATCACTCTCATCTTGTGCGCCGTATATGGTAAAATTTTGACCAGAGTCCTGATTCCATTTTGGTGCAGTTTTACCAACATACTTATCATGCGGTATATGACACCACAAACATGGCTCCATGTTATTTTGCTTATCCTCTATCATTAAGCCCTTAAACATGTTGTGCTTGGTGGTCAACACACCCTTCTCACTGCCACCTTCTATGCCATACCCATATGCACTCAATGCGTAGATACAACTACTCATTAGGACAACTATTAACTTAGTGACAGTTCGACTCATAGCTTACTCCTCTTGTAACTGCTTAAGCTTTTGATACTTTTTTGGATTATTCTCTTTCCAAGCATCGTTCATGTATTGAAAAACTTGAACTCTACCGCTATAAGATCCAACAGCATATAGCTTATCTTGCTCATCAATATAGAGTCCAGCTGGTAGGTAAAAATTACCAAGTCCAAAGCCGGCATTTCCAAAAAATAGCAACATTGTTCCATTGCTATCAAATATCTGAATATTGTTAAAAGCTGAATCTGCGATATATATATGTCCATCAGAGTCGATACCTATACCCTTTGGTCTAGCAAACATACCAGGTCGATCTCCAATTTTACCAAATTTTGAGATAAAATTACCATCTTTATCAAAAGTTTGCACTCTGAAGTTTTGGGTATCAACAATGACTACATTATTATTTCTTCTATCTATGGCTACATTGGTAGGGTAGTTAAACTCACCATCTTTGATGCCTCTTTTACCAAACTCAAATAGGCGCTTTCCATCCTTAAGGTCAAAAACCTTAATGTTGTGCTTAGAAGTATCTACAACATAGAGTCTATTTAACTCTTGATTGATGGCTATACCTGTTGGTCTACCAAATTCACCACTATCGCCAATGGCAAATACTAACTTTCCATTTTTATTATAGCCAAATACTTTATTGATCTTAGCATCCGATACATAAACTGTATTATCACTACCTATAGCTACACTAACAGGAAGTGCTAATTTTCCAGATGGCTTATCACCTAAAAATCTAACTTCACTTCTATTGTCATCGATTACAAATACAACACCTCTAGCTGTATCTGTAACATATACAATATCTTTATGAGCTGCTACACCATAAGGCTTAAATAGATTTTTGCCTACAGATGGTGCCTCTTCTCCTATAAAGGTATCTAGTGCACTATCATCAACATAATCAACTTCACCTTTTAGAACATTAACAAAATATAATCTTGGCTCTTCAGGTGGCGGCGGAAGAACAAGATGAAAATCCTGCTTATCTTTTGTGGCACACCCCGCCAAAAGTAAAATAACAATAGAGACCATCACGCTATAAAATAAAGTCCGCTTCAAGGTCAATCTCCTTTTTAGATAATGTTTTTCAGTATTAAGTATATCTTATTAATAATTAGGAATACTTATGTACTCTAAGACTAAGTAGTATACCTCAAGTTAGCTTTAGAATTCTGTAACTGCTTATAGTAAAGATTATATAACTATCTAGGGGAGATAAAAAATTGAAATAACAACATAGCAAAAAAATTACATAATCTCTCTACTATGTTGACATAAACAACTCAACAGGACAGAGGTCCTGTTGCGTCTATACTAAACAGATAAGCAGATTGCTACTTATCGTGACAAGATAGACATAGTTGACTTCCAGCATTTGCAGCGCCATTAGCACCTAAACGCTTAAGGAATGTTGTTGACTGAGTTGCTCCAAGGTGTGGATCATGACAACTAACACACTCAACTTTACCATTTCTTAGAACATCAGCAATGGTTGTTGCACCACTCCAAGTACCAAGTAGGTTATCGGTTGTTGGTTTAAGACTAGCTGGTCTAGGCGCAGTGTCTACATAAGTGATAGATACTGGGTGATCATTAGTAAGATCTGTACCGATCTGAGTTACACCAGCTGGCATAGTAAATGCCGCACCACTTTGACCCATAAAGTCTACAAATCCACCACCAGGTACATATCCACCAGAACCAGGTGCATTAACAACTGAGTTAATACCACTTACACCATCATGACAGCTTAGACAAGCTAGTGAAGGTGAGTTTGGTTGTGCATCAGGTGAGTTACCAGCAACAGTAGTGCCATACATAGTAAAGCTACCAGAAGCTGGAGTTGCTTTGTTCCATATAGGTACCGTTGGGAAACCTGTATTTGCTGCGTGAGGCGTGTGACAAAATACACATATTTCATCATTAAAAGTTGCTGATTCTGCAGCACTTGCCTTAATAGTACCTAAACCAGTAGCAGATAAGTTGTGTAGGCTGTTGGTAATATCTGCGTTAGCTGATACACCTAGCACCAAAGCAGCTGAGACTGCTATCTTTGTGAATGTCGAAGATTTCATCATTGTCCTCCTATGACTTTGATTTCATATGTAGTATATCTACTCTTTGTAAAATTAGTGTAAAAACTTACTACATGTTGCATACAAACCACTAAAACATGAGATATAAGTATAAGTATTAAGAGAGATAGGCTACTATCTTGGTCTATGAGGACTTAATAAGATTATAGAGAGTAAAGTTGATATCGAAAAAATGGTAAAAAGAGTAGAGACTAGCGCCAAGGCTAGTCTAAAAAGAGATCTCTACTTAGCGTGACAAGTTAAACAGAGTTTACTTCCGTTATTGTTTATGCTTCGTAAAAAAGTCGTTGCTTGTCCTAGGTGTGGATCATGACAACTTGAACACTGAACTTTTGCTATACCATCTGCACCAGTTCTTAAAAGATCTGCAATAGTTGTAGCATTTTCAAAACCAATAATTGGTGTTGATGGATCTCTTAGAGAAGCTGGAGATGTCTCTGGGCTACCATTGTATATATATGGTATTGAGATAGGATGATCATTGGTGAGGCTTTCTGAAAATGCAGCACTACCAACAGCTTTGACAAAATCTGTCATCGTTCTATTTTTACCTATCTTATTGCTTGCTCCAGTTGGATCATAATTTCCTGTACCAGGAGCATTGATAACACTATTGAGAGCACTAACTCCATCATGACAAGTAAGACAAGCCATACTAGCACCAGTAGGTGTAGCATCAGTAAGAGTACCTGCTATGGTTGATCCAGCTGTACCTGTAGCAGTAGCGCCATACATGGTAAATGTTGTAGATGTAGCCGGTTTATTCCATAGTGGTGCTCCATCAAAAGATGAATCTGCTCCGTGTGGGGTGTGGCAATAGACACATATTTGAGAATTATCAGGTATATTACCAACATCATCAGCACTAGTGCCCAAGTCATGTAAGCTTCCAAATATCTGAGCATTTAAGCCAGAGGTCATCAACAACGATGCTCCTAACCCTAAAAGTATCTTTTTCTTCATAATTTCTCCCTAGTTAAACTACAAAATCTTTGCCGCTACACAAAATTTATAACGACATTATGTCACAATTGTGTAAAAATAGTGTAAAGATGCAAGAGCTCTCTCTTTTACCTAACTTTCTATAGTAATTGGCTACAATATTGTAGATATTTTGATGAGGAGATGTTGCTTTGAAAAGACGCGCATTGGTTAGTGTTAGTGATAAAAGTGGGGTTGTAGAGTTTGCTACTGCATTAGAAAAGCTCGGGTTTGAGATAGTTTCGACAGGTGGAACTCACAAGTTACTTAAAGAGAGTGGTGTTGATGCTATAGAGATAGACGAGGTGACAAAGTTTCCTGAGGTATTTGATGGTAGAGTTAAAACGCTTAACCCTTTTGTGCATGGTGGCATACTATATAGAAGAGATATGATCAGCCATGTCGATATTGCAAAAAAACATAACATAACAGCTATAGATCTTGTCTGTGTTAATCTCTATCCATTTAAACAGACCATTGAGAGAAGTGATGATTTTGATGAGATCATAGAAAATATAGACATTGGTGGACCCGCCATGGTTCGCTCTGCTGCTAAAAACTTCAAAGATGTTATCATAGTGACAGATCCACTCAAATATAGTCTCATTATAGATAAACTAACTCACAAGAGTGATAGTTATGAGTTTAGAAGAGATCTCATGATAGAAGCGTATGAGCACACCGCAGCGTACGATAGCATGATTGCAAACTATATGAACAGTAGATGCAAAAGTGGGTTTGCAGAGAAGCAGTTTATCGTTGGCACTAAAGTACAGGAGACACGATATGGAGAGAATCCGCACCAGCAAGGAGCTCTTTATGAGTTTGATCAACACCTAAGTAACAACTTAAAAACGCTCAAAGGTGAGGCTAGCTTCAACAATCTTACAGATATCAGCAGTGCCGTTAAGATAGCAGCTGCATTTGGCGAGTCTAACTCTGTCTGTATAGTAAAACATGGCAATCCGTGTGGATTTGCCATAAAAAACAGCCTTAAAGAGTCATATATAAAAGCTCTAGAGTGTGATAACATCTCAGCATTTGGTGGTGTAGTGGCAGTTAATGGTGTGGTTGATAAAGAGCTAGCTCTACAGATGAATAAGATCTTCTTAGAGGTTATAGTAGCTGCAAAAATCTTACCTGAAGCGCTAGAGGTGTTTGAGAGCAAAAAGAGACTTAAGCTTTTTGAGCACAATAGCAAAACTCTTCTAGTAGCCAACGATAAGATAGATTTTAAACATATAGATGGTGGCTTTGTCTATCAAGATGCAGATAGTGTAGATGATAGTGAGGTAGATAATGCGACATGCAAAAGTGATCTCTCTGCCTCTACAGATGAGCTAAATGATGCCAAAATAGCCTGGAAGATAGCAGCCCTTACAAAATCAAACTCTGTTGTTTATGTTAAAGATAGTATTATGGTTGCTGTTGGCATGGGGATGACATCTAGAGTTGATGCTGCCAAAAGTGCCATAGCAAAAGCTAAAGATATGGGCATAGATATAAGTGGTTGTGCTCTTGCATCTGAAGCATTTTTTCCATTTCGTGACTCTATAGATGAGGCAGCTAAAGCTGGGGTCAAGACTATCATAGAACCAGGCGGGTCAATCCGTGATGCTGAAGTGATAGATGCTGCAAATGAGCACAAAATGGCTCTATATTTTACAGGGATTAGACACTTTTTACACTAGATCCTATAATGTACGCCAACAGAGTGCTCCGCTCTACTAGCAGCATCTACAATGGATCGAGCTGTATAGAGTCTAAGTTTTAAAAGTCTTCCTATCGGCTCTGAGAGTATCTTATCTATCTCATCTAGTGCCTCCTTCAGCCCATCTGTTGTGCGCACAATAGAGACCTTTTGCCACATAATCTCTCTTAATCTCTCTTTTTTACTCTTATCGTCTGCTAAAACAAGCTGTTCGCTATTTGAGGTGAATATTTTAGTACATCGTAATGAGGTTGTGCTCTGTAATTTTCTGGCAACTCTTTGAGCAAAAACAAGACCTTCTAGTAAAGAGTTACTAGCTAGTCTATTGGCACCATGCACTCCAGTAGATGCCACCTCTCCTACTGCAAATAGTCCATCTATGCTATCTACAACACCATCTAAATCTGTTTTAATTCCCCCTATAGCGTAGTGAAATGCTGGAGATATAGGTACACGCTCTTTTGGTATAGAGTAGCCTAAGCTCTTGAGGCTCTGGCTGATATTTGGAAATCTGTGATGAAAATACTCAACATCAAAAGACTCAAATGATAGATATGCCTTAGAGTTATGTTTTTGAGTATAGTCAAAAATTGCTCTGCTTACTATATCGCGTGGAGCCAATTCGCCTCGGCTATCATACTCAAATAGAAACCTCTCATTGTTGTCATTGACAATATAAGCACCCTCCCCTCTTAAAGCCTCACTCAAAAGCTGTTTTTGTACTGAATTATTGCCCACATAGACGCTAGGGTGGAACTGCATCATATGCATCATCTCAAGCTCAATGCCCTTCTCGATGCATATACCCTGCAGATCCCCACTGATACTGTATGCATTTGTGTGGTACTCATAAAGTGAGCCTACACCTCCGCTAGCTATGACTACCTGATCTGCATATATCTGCTTCAATTCACCTTTATAGAAAACCTCAACTCCGCAAATAGTGCTATTGTCTATAAGCAGATCTATAACGGTTGCATTTGCTAACATTGGGTGTGGGTTTTTCTCAAGTAAAAAGTGGTGCAGATATCTACCAGTAGCATCACCACCAGCGTGCACGATACGCTCTTGTGAGTGTGCTGCCTCTTTTGTGTAGAGAAGATTACCATCACCATCACGATCAAACTCAAATCCACGCTCTATAAGATCCTCTATAACATCGCGCGACATGGAGCTTAGAACTTCTACTGCTTCTTTATTGCACATCATAGCACCAGCATTTAAAGTATCTTCTATGTGTAGCGCAACATCTGCATCATCTCTTGCCACACAGATGCCACCTTGAGCATAGTAGGTGTTACACTCCCATGGGCGTGTTTTATTGATGATTAGGACTCTTTTGTCTCTATCTAGATTAATGGCAGCATACAGACCTGCTACTCCAGCACCAATAATCACAACATCATACTGCATAACACTGCTCCATAGCACTATATTGTGGATCTTTTTTGTATCCACACCCTACCAACATTAACATACAAAGTGCTATAATTACCACATGAAAAATGTCTCTCAAGTTATCACCTCTTTAACGCAAAAACCTCGTTTTGCTAAGCTGTTACGCAGCAGGTGTGTAGATCGAATCAAGTCGCTATTTCCACCACACCTACAGCGTCTAGTACGCTATGGATATATACATAGCGGTACACTATATTTTGTTTTAGCTCACCCTGGTGCTAAACAAGAGTTTGATAATATCATAGCTTCTATAAAAGAGCCTTTAAGAGAGTTTATGCCTCAAGAGTGCCAGAGCCAAACCATAACGGAGATAAAAGCATTTGTACGCTATGAAGCACAACAGTCTCAAAAGAGCGCTTACAAAAGTGTTGTAGAGTTTCAAGAGTCATCAAATGCATCATTTATCAACCGCGCAAACAATCCAGATCTACACGCACTATTTGAGTCAATCAGAGGGCATATAGATGCTAAATCAGATTGAGTCTCTACCTGATCTGCCCGGTGTTTATCAGTACTTTGATAAAGATCTTCGCCTACTATACATAGGAAAAGCAAAAAGCCTCAAAAAGAGAGTTAAGAGCTATTTTAGGTTTACTCCTCTATTTAAGATCAATCCATCAGTATCACCAAGAGTCTACAAGATGCTTGAACAGACTGTAACACTAAGATATATAGTTGTAGATAGCGAACATGATGCTCTCATATTGGAGAATTCACTCATAAAACAGCTACGACCACGCTACAATATCTTACTAAGAGATGATAAAACATACCCATATATCTACATAGACCACTCAGAAGAGTTTGCTAGATTTGAGATCACACGCAAAGTGATCACTGGCAGAGAGATAGAGTACTTTGGTCCATACTCTGTTGGTGCAAGAGATATATTAGACTCTCTCTATGAGCTTATCCCACTTGTACAAAAAGCACCATGCCTTAAAGGTAAAAAAGCGTGTCTCTACTATCAGATGAAGCGTTGCAAAGCCCCTTGTGAAGGTAAAATATCTCCAGATGAGTATAGAGGGTTTATAGAGCAGGCTAAAAGATTAATAGTACGCAAAAAAGAGCTTGTATTGGCACTGAAAAATAGGATGCTAAGCTATGCTGAAGAGTTGCGTTTTGAAGAGGCTCAGATACTACGCGATAGGTGTGAACGCATAGATAAAAGTGAACCAATATCAAATATTGATCTAGCCTCAAATGCCAACTTTGATATCTTTGCTATTGCGATATCTAACACAAAAGCCTCTCTAGTTAAGATGTTTATGAGAGATGGTAGAGTTGTCTCATCAACACAAGAGAGCATTCGCATAGATGAAGATATAGATATAGATGAGTTATACGAGAGAGCACTTCTTGAGTTCTACACCAAAAATAGACCACCCATTGTTGCATCTATCTTAGTTGCAGATCAGTTTAGTGAGATGCGATGGGTAGAGTCTAGTATAGGCAAGCTACTCAAATCTACCCTCAAGATATCATCTCCTATCAGAGGAGCTAAGAGAAGATTGGTAGAGCTGGCTCTACTCAATGCTAAAGAGTCTCTAAAAGATAACTCATCTATGCAGCACCAAGAGCTACTGATGGAGTTTCAAAAGCTATGTAAACTTACACACCTGCCTCAACGCATAGAGATATTTGACAACTCACATCTAGCCCAAAGTTCGCCAGTTGCCGGCATGGTTGTCTACGATAGAGGTCAATTTGATAAAAGTTCATACAGACACTACAATCTAAACTCAAAAGATGAGTACGCACAGATGAGAGAGACACTTAGTAGGCGTATTAAAAGCTTTGATAAAAATCCGCCGCCAGATCTCTGGATCATAGATGGTGGCTCAACACTTCTATCGTTAGCGATATCACTCATAGACTCAAGTGGTGTTAATCTTGATGTTGTTGCTATAAGCAAAGAGAAGAGAGATGGTAGTGCCTATAGAGCCAAAGGCGCAGCAGCAGACACTCTACACACAAGAGATGGCTCCATCAAACTACGCAATAACGACAGAAGAGTTATGCTGGCTCAAAAGTTGCGCGACGAGGCGCACAGATTTGCCATAACTTTTCATCAAAAAAGCCGCACAAAGGCCTCAATGCAGAGCAAACTTTTACAGACAAAAGGGATCAGTGAAGCAAAAGTTAAAAAACTTCTAAACTTTTTTGGCTCCTATGAAGAGATAAGAAGAGCAGATGAGAAGAGCCTAAAACTAGTAGTAAGTCAAAAAGATGCAGAAAATATCAAAAAATTATAGTTTATATGCTACAATGTAAGTTAGATTTTGCAAATAGTATGTTATATTACTCTTTTTAGAGTAATTATCGTAGAGGTATATTATGAATCAAGCTAAACCAGTAGACAAAGAGTACCATTTTGAAGGTAGGGTTATTATTAGCGAAACTGATCTCAAAGGCAAGATCACATATGCCAATAGAAAGTTTTGTGAGATAGCTGGTTACACCAAAGATGAACTAATTGGTCAGCCACACAGTATTATCCGCCATCCAGATATGCCAAAAGCGGCATTTCAAAACTTATGGGATACCATACAACACGGCAAGACTTGGACTGGAGCTGTTAAAAATCTACGCAAAGATGGTCGCTATTATTGGGTAGATACAACAATTACGCCCAACCTTGATGATAGTGGAGCTACTATTGGCTACAGTGCTGCACGCAGAACTCTAAATGATTTAGCAAAAGAGCGAGCCATTGAAAAATATAAAAAAATGTTACAAAATGAAACTAAGGAGAGCTAGTGCTAATTTACAACCATGAAAAGTCTCTTATCGGCATGGATGATGAGACATTACACCATTTAGGATTTGAGACTATAGATGCTTTTTTAGAGCAACATAGTGATGTTGCGGAGCTATTTGTTAAAAAACCAGGATATATCCATAACTTTAAAAACTTTCCTTGGATCGATTTTGTTATTCATGCTGAATCAGAAGACTCTCATGCAATTATTGAGACTGACACAAGAAGCTTCTCTTGCGCACTTGAAATCACACCTTTTCTACTTACATCATCACCAGAACAAGAGGGATTTGCGGTCTATTTCAAACACATCAAATCAATCAGTGGTGCTAGCATAGGAGATTTTACACAAAAACCAGAAAAACAGATCTTAGATATAGACATGCAAGATGACTCAACCGTAACAGAGTTTGACTCCATTACCAACATAGAAGAGACTGTTCTTAAAGAGCCAGATACACTCGATATTCCAGATACATTTAGCATCCCAGACACATCTGCTGATGATAGTTTGTTTGCTGTTCCATCTACTGACTTTGAGCTTGACACATCATCTAACTTACAACTCAATGAGATAGAACTTGGATCACCAATGCTTGGTGACTATGTAAATCAAGGAGATCAATCTCTAGTCAATCTTGATACAGATGATGACTACATCTTTGATCCATCAATTGCCTCTGAAGAGCTTGGTCTTCCTGTAGAGCTTATCAATGAGTTTATAGGTGACTTCATCAAGCAGACACATGAGTTCCGTCCGCAACTACATGAAGCTATGTTAAAAGAGGATTACGATGAAGTACATGTGCTCTCACACAAACTCAAAGGTGTAGCAGCCAACTTGAGAATTGAAGATGCTTTTGAGACTCTAGCCATTATCAACAGCTCTGTTGATCAAGATGAGATTGAAGCACATCTTGGTAAGCTAGACTCCATTATCGCGAAGATGGAAGGAAAACCCGTTGCGGCACAAAAACAGGATAATCAAAACAGTTTAACTACCGACTCTGATGCTGATAGTGAAGTGGATTTGGACTTAGACAATGATGATATTTATGATATCGGGGCACTACTTGGCGGTGACTCAGATACTTCTAAAGCTGACAATAAAACAGCGGATCTAGAAGATCTCAATGAGCTAGAGCTTAGTGAACCAGAGATGCAAATTGATGATGACTCACTACAGTTGTCTGGTGATCTAGAGCTTAATGATGATACGCTCCAGATGCCAGATGAACTCAGTATAGATGAGACAATCAAAAATGATATCTCTATGGATGAAATCTCCATAGATGATATCTCAAGTGATACTAAAGCTTCAAATAATGCAGATACAGACCAGCAGACAACTCTACAGCTCAACTATGATGTAGATAAAGCTGCTGAAGAGCTTGGCATAGGTGCTAAGTTTGTAACAACACTGATTGAAGATTTTAAACAAGAGGCACTAAAACATAAAGATGAGCTAACTCAAGCTATAGATACTGAAGATTTTCTACATGTAAAAAGAGTTGTCTTCCCATTTAAAGGCTTAGCAGACAATCTAAGAATCATAGAAATTTCTAAATCAATTAGCAATCTCATTGCCCACAACAACAAAGATCTAGCAGCTCAAGAGTCTACAAACTTCTATCAGCTGTTAGAGCAGCTATAACACTAAACGAAGCGAGGATATACAATGAATATTGGACTACAAAATCGTCTAAAACTTATAAGTCTTTTTCCTATTTTGCTACTACTAGCACTAGCTAGTTTGTATGTTTATAACTCATACACAAATTACAAATCAGCAAAACTACTTGAGACTCAACTAACAGAGAGCAGATATCTTAGCTCACTATTTACCAACCTCTCAAGAGAGCGTGGAATGTCGATAATGCTTATCAACAACAACTCCGAAGCACTAAGAAGATCTATGGTGACTCAAAGAGGAATTGTTGATATTGAACTATCAAAATTAAACTCTGTCTTATCTGCTCCAAGTAGGAAAAAACTTGCAGATATCCAGGGTATCATTTCTGATATTCGCATAGCTATTGATAACAATGAGGCAACTTTTGAAGATATATTTCACAACTCATATGGTAATATTGAAGAGAAGATTTTATCTATCATATCAGACATAACCTACTCATCTAATGATCAGGAGCTATCATCACTTGCTGCTGCGTACTATAATGTTGTCTCAGTAAGATTTCATACAACTTCAGAGAGAGATTATGTTGTAAATGCACTTGCTAGCTCAACTCAATTTGAAGTCTCAGAGTTCAATGAGTGGCTATCGCATATCGGTAAAGCAGATGCACTAAGCTATAAAGCGATCCTCAACAAAGATGTAGTAAGCACTCTAGATGAGCTATTTGAAGATGAGAGCAATAGAGAGCTATTTGGTGATATAACTGCAGAGAGAAGTGAGATTATTAAAGCTAGCCATGAAGGCATATACTCAACTCAGACTAGCATCTGGTTTGCTATGTTATCTGAAAAAGCAAACCTTCTCTCAGAGGCAGAAACCGTTATATCAGAAGCTATAAATCATAGAGTTCAAGCTGTCCAAAACCATGAGCTACAGATACTAATAATCTCAATAGCTATATGGCTTATAGCACTACTACTAGTTATATTGGGTTATTTTCTCTCTAGTGAGATCACAAGAAATGTTAGAAGCCTTGAGGGTGTACTTAAAAGAGCAGCTTCTGGGGCATCGTTTAACATACCAGATATCAATCTAACAACTGCTAAAGGTACAGCTCAAGCATACGCCATCTTAGAAGATGTCATCAATCAGACTAAGTACGATAAAGAGATGGCTCAAGAGGCCAGTGAAGCTAAGTCTATGTTCTTGGCAAACATGTCACATGAGATTAGAACTCCACTCAATGGCATAGTTGGCTTTACAGAACTACTAAAAGATACTGACCTACAAGAGGAGCAGAGAGAGTTTATAGATATCATAGAGAAGAGTTCTGAAAACCTACTTGAGATTATCAACAATATTCTTGACCTCTCAAAAATTGAGAGCAATAAGCTAGAGATCGAAGAGATCGCCTTTAATCCTCTTGAGGAGTTTGAGAGCGCTGTTGAGATCTATGCGGTTAGAGCTTCAGAGAAACATATCGACCTTGGCTGTTTTATAGATCCTTCACTTGAAAAACCTCTTAAAGGTGATCCAACTAAAATCAAAGAGGTAGTTATCAACCTTCTCTCCAACGCTGTTAAGTTTACCAATAGCGGTGGTGCAATCAATGTAACAATCACAAAAGATCTGTGTGAAAAAGATAACTGTGCGCGTGTTAAATTTGAAGTTGCAGATAGCGGTATAGGTGTTACAGAAGAGCAGAAAAAGAGTATTTTTGAAGCGTTTGGACAAGCTGATACTTCCATCACAAGAAAGTATGGTGGTACAGGGCTAGGACTTACCATCTCAAGTCGCTTTGTTGAGCTTATGGGTGGCAAACTTGATCTAGAGAGTGAGCCTGGTCGTGGCACAACATTCTTCTTTACTATAGAGCTAGAGGAGATGGAGACACTTGAAGACTCTCTTAAGGGTGCTCACTCTGATATCAATGCTCTTATACAGATTGATGAGCACAACCTCAAAGCTCAAACAGACTATCTTGTACAATATCTTGACTATTATGGTGTTAATCACACCGTATTTAAAGATACAGATGAGCTCAAAGAGCTTGAAGCAGCAAATAAGTATGATCTAATTTTTGCTGACTTTGACTACTCAGATGAGAAGATATTAGAAGAGCTCAACAACTCTGCTGAAGCCATGGTGTTGATCACTAAATCATACTATATGAAAAAAATTGAGTCACTTGGTGTAGATATCTTTAAAGTTCTATATGAGCCACTAAATGCTAGCAAACTACAAGCTGTGTTGGACTCACATGACTTAGGAGAGTATGCATCTAAGACTCTATCAAAACCATCAAACAAAGGTCCTTCTAAAACCAAATACAATGCCAAAGTACTTGTTGCAGAAGATAATGTCATAAACCAAAAACTGATTCGTCGTACACTTGAGGAGCTAGGTCTAGAGGTGAGTATTGCCAGCAATGGGCTAGAGGCTTTTGAGAAGCGTAAAAATGGTACATTCGATATGATTTTTATGGATATCCAGATGCCTGTATTGGACGGAACAGAAGCTACACGCGAAATATTGGATTATGAAGAAGATGAAAATATGCCTCATATTCCAATTATTGCCCTTACTGCCAATGCACTAAAAGGTGATAGAGCACGCTATATGGCTGCTGGCATGGATGAGTATACTACCAAGCCAATTGTCAAAAGTGAGATCTTAAGTATCCTAAATCACTTTATAGGAGATAAGCTTATAGAGGTTATCGAAGAAGATCCTGAAGCTCTACAGGACTCAACTTCAACAGAGACTACATACAAAGCTGATATACTACTTGCAAAACAGGGTAGATTACAGACTAGACTGTTTGCACAACTACTAGATGATCTAAATCTATCTTACAATAGTGTAGGTGAAGCTGAACAGATTATTGAGGAGCTGCAAAATAGCTCATATAGAGTTGTTCTTTTTGATAAAAATCTTGCCAATCTTAATGTCTCTGATATGCAAGAGATCATCAAGAATTCAGACCTAAAGACCGCCTCTATCATGATGATTGATCCAGCCATAGAGCCTACAGAGTCTATGAAATCTACGGTTGATGAAGTCATGAAAAATATTATTAACAAAGATACACTTCGATCTATACTAGAAAAATACATAAACAAGGAACTATAAATGCCAAGTAAAAAGTTAAAGGTACTGGCTGTAGATGATGACTTTATAAACCTAAAGCTCTTAAAATCTATGCTTCTAAAGACCAACTATGTCAATGAGGTGATAGAGGCTAAAAATGGGGCTGATGCTATAGCGGAGCTCAAAAATAATGACGGTATAGATATCGTTCTGCTTGATCTAATCATGCCTGTAATGGGTGGACTTGATATGTTGCGCATCCTAAGATCTGATGATAGTATGGTTCAAGTACCCGTGATTGTGCTAACAACAGATGAGACTAAAAAGCTAGAGGCACTTGAGTCTGGTGCTAATGGCTTCTTAATGAAACCTATACGCGAAAAAGATCTGAGTGCCAAGATAGATCAGCTTATGATCTAGCTCTCTAAAACTCTCTTGATAGAGTAGCGCATATCATCATCAAGAGACTCCATGTTCTCCAATGCCCACCTCAAATATCCCTCATCTTCAGCTCTAATTTGCATCAATGTTTTACCTCTATGTTTACCAAAACGGATAGGAGTTTTTATAAATACTGACTCTTTAGTAAGCTCAACCATCTTCTCAATCGGATTTTGACCTGTAAATTTTTTCTCTACCTCTTGGCGCAGTTTAGATAAAAATAGTTTTAAAACTAAAACATCTCCAATAGCATCATGAGCTTTAACAACAATACCCAACTTCTCTGCCTCACTCTTCTCATCTTTATAGAGTTCTAGTCTGTAGCGAAAATATTGTAGTCTATGTGCACTCTCACTATCGAAGATATGTTTTGCACATCTTAGAGTATCGATAAGTTGCATCTTGCACTCAAAACCCTCTTTTTTAAGCATTGCTAGATCAAACGGTGCGTTATGTATAATGAGATAGTTATCTGGGGTATTAAGAGTATTTAAAAACATATACGCTTCACTCTGTAAACAACTAGGTCTGCCTTCTAACATCTGTTCAGTGATACCGTGCACCTCCATAGCCTCTATAGATATAGCTCTTTCACAACTGCAAAACTCATTGTAAACTAGCGTCTGTTTACCACTCTCTAGCACCATAAATCCAAGCTGTATGATACGATCTTCCTCACCAACACCTGTTGTCTCTGTATCTAAAATAATATATTTTGCCATCTATTGACTCCTTTAACTAAACTCTATGGGATCCATATCTATCTGTGCTAGAGGGTGTCTAACTGCTCTAATAGCTCTGATAAGATCTGTGCTTTTATCTGCTCTTAGAAGTATAACATAACGGTACATAGAGGCTATCTTCTCTATAGGTGCCCTAGAGCTACCTACAACCTCAACTGTTGTAAATTTTCTCAACTCACTGCTCATCTGCTCTGCTGCTTCAGACGCCTTTTGTGCATTTTTATGAGCAAACAGTACTCTGCATAACTTCTTGTATGGTGGATACATGTCTACTCTAAATGTCAACTCATCTTTTAAAAAACTCTCATAATCAGCAAGATAACTCTTAAAAAACTCCTCATTTAAAGTCTGAACAAGAACTAAAGAGCTATCGCGTCTACCACTTCTGCCTGCTATTTGAACCAGCAGTGACATAGCTCTCTCTCTTGCCCTATAATCACTCTGTGACAATATATTATCTAGTCCTAAAACTACTGCTAGGCTTACGCCATGGTAGTCATGACCTTTAGATAACATCTGTGTTCCTATGAGAAGATCTATCTTCTTGTTATTAAACATCTCTAAGAGTTTAACTAACTTTTTCTGTGTTGTTATGCTATCTCTATCAAATTGAGCCACTCGCACACCAAAAGAGTCTTTACTAAAGTGCTCTACTGCTTCTGCTGTACCAATTCTAGAGCTCTTTAACTCACCGCCACACTCACTACAGCATCTAGGAATTGCACTAGAGTAACCACAGTAGTGACATCTAAGGTGGTTAAACTTTCTATGAAGACTTAAGCCAACGCTACAGAAGATACATTTCGATACAGATCCACAATCTCTACAGATAAGGTACTTAAAATTTGCACGCGTAGGTATAAAGAGCATAGCCTGTTTCTTGTTATCTACACACTCTTTAATACTAGACTCTACTCGTGGAGTAATACTCTCTAGTGAGCGTTCAAACTCATAGAGCTTAGATGAAGTATGGTAGCCTCCACGAACCCGAAAGTGAGGAAATTTTTTATAGCTACTCAAAGATGGTGTTGCACTCCCTAAAAGAGTTGGAATTTTTAAGAGTGAGCCATAATAGATCGCCATATCTTTAGCATTATATCGTGGTCTATTTGAAGCTTTATAACTATCATCATGCTCCTCATCAACCACAATAAGTCCAAGATTTTGGATTGGTAAAAATAGAGCAGATCTAGCACCAGCTATGATATATGCCTCACCACTTCTAACCATCTCTATGGCTTCAGTGCGCTTTTTTTTACTCAATCTAGAGTGATACATCACCACACGCTTACCAAAATGTGACTCTAAGCGCTGTTGCATTTGAGGTGTAAGAGATATCTCTGGCATCAGCAGAAGGGCTCTTTTACTGTTGCCAATCACCTGCTCAAACCACTTCATATAGATCTCACTCTTACCGCTACCAGTATCGCCAAAAAGTAGAGATACGGTATGCTGCTGTGCAAACTTAAGTGCTTTTAGTTGCGCTACTGAGAGCTCTATCTGTGTGGAGACTTCATCAACCATACAACCACTATGATGACTATCTGCAACCATCAAAGCTAGAGCCTCACCAAGTGAACAGAAGTAGTATTGACTCATAAACTTTGCCATCTGTATCTGGACTTTAGTATACTTAAGAGCCAACACCTCTAGTATAGGCTCACACTCAAAATCTACACTCTTCACAGTTGCAACAACTACACCCTCGACCGATCTACTCCTAAGAGTTGCCACAATCTTGCTTCCAAGATCAATCTGTCTGTCTGAGTAGTAAGTGAGTGGCTCAAGAACAGATGAGAGTAGCGCTACCTCATATAGATACCTATCTAACACACATAAACCTAATCTCCAAATCCTATCTTATACCCTACTCTGTTAATGTTTACTATAAGATTTTTAGAGGTTTTATCACGGATACGGTGGATCAAAGATCGAAGTGTCTGACTCGATACAACTCTACCCCAAAGATAGAGCGATATCCTCTCATCATCTAAGATAGCATTACAGTTAGTACACAAATACTCAACAATCTGTAGCTCTTGTTTGCTCAAAAAAACCTCTCTATTTGCTCTATATAGCCTGTGCTCTTTTTGATTGTATGAGTACCCATCAGCTAGATGTAATACACCAGCCTCTTTTTTGGTGCAGTTATGGTATTTGGCATGTACAATTTTTAAGTTTGCTAGGATTTCATCTTTATTGTACGGCTTAACAAAATAGCATAGAGCACCAGCCTCTATGGCTGCATCTACCATGCTCTCTTCAGCATACGCTGTCAAAAATATAATCACAACATTTTTATTGCTTATGCGTATATTGATCGCTGCATCTACACCAGACATAGAGTCTGCTAACATGATGTCCATTAGTATAAGATCTGGTCTCTCAAGTTCTGCTATCTGTACGGCTCTACTGCCTTCAGAGACTATATCTATGACATTAAAACCAGCCTGAAGCACTATCTGCTTAAGATAGTTAGCAGCTATTACTTCATCTTCAACTATCAGAACATTCAAACACCAAATCCTTCTAATCTTAATCTATAGCTCATTTTACTACACAAACCTTCAAAAAGAGCCAAATATACTCTCTGGCCATATCATTGTTATGCAACTTTGTAACACCCGAGTTAAATACCTGTGGGACATGATAAAACTATCTTATATATTTGATAAGTATGATTGGTCTATCTGCATAGTACTTAGTATCTTTAAATTGGCGATGATTATATCATAAAAAAATAGAACTTTTTAGTAATTTTTAGCACAAATCATGTAACAGCTTTATGATTTTTGCATGATAGTATTTTAAATACAAAATCAAAAGTTGGAGTAGATCATGAAAGAGCACACCATCAAACATATCTTGATCATGTTTGCAGCACTATTTTTAACAGCATGTGGTAGCAGCGACGCTGGCAATGATAGCAGTAGCACAAGCAGTACAAGTAGCATGAGCAGTAGTACGGTGAGTAGCACAAGCAGTAGTAGCACAAGCAGTATGAGTAGTATAAGCAGTACGGCAAGTAGCATGAGTAGCAGCAGCATCCAAGCTGATACCACACCGCCTCTATTTACATCTAGTCCAGTAGCTAGTGTTTATGAGAACCAGATCAATGCTATTACCGTAGTAGCTACAGACAATAACTCCACGGTGACATATAGTATTGGCGGTGGTGATAGCGAGTTGCTTACCATCAATCAAACAACTGGTGTAATCACATTTAAACATGCACCTGATTATGAGAGCAAAAAGTTATACCTCTTTACAGCAACAGCAACAGATATGGCAGATAATAGTACAGATCAAAATATTGTTATCAATATACTCAATATCGTTGAGGCGATCAGAGACACAACACCTCCACACTTTACATCTAATCTAGAAGTTAGTGTTTATGAAAACCAGAGCTCTGCTATAACACTAACAGCAGTAGATGCTGAGTCTGAGCCTATTAGATACAGCATAAGTGGTGGTGATAGTAGCTCTTTTGATATAGACTCTGCAACTGGAGTTGTAAGTTTCAAAACTGCTCCAGATTATGAGAGCAAAAAGAGATATATATTCTTAGCACATGCCAAAGATAGCAAAAATAACAGCATATCTAAACTTGTGCGTATCGACATCTTAAATCTAGCCGAAACTGCCCTACTTACTCTTTATGGTCAACGAACTGGTGTGGAACCGTGGTTTAGTGATGGTACTAGTAGCGGAACATACCTCATTAAAGATATCAATCAAAACACTTTAAGCTCAAGCCTATCAGAGCCAATTTATATCTCTGGAGTACTATACTTTAGTGCAGATGATGGAGTACACGGCAGAGAGCTCTGGAGGAGTGATGGTAGCGCGGCTGGAACTGTGATGGTTAAAGATATAAGTGATGGTGGCAGCTCATCCCCTAGAGGTCTTACAAATATAGGCGGTGTGCTATACTTCAGTGCCAACGATAATATACACGGCACTGAACTCTGGAGGAGTGATGGTAGCGCGGCTGGAACTGTGATGGTTAAAGATATAAGTGATGGTACGATGTCTTCATCTATAGGGTCTTTAACAGATCTTAATGGGGTGTTGTACTTTAGTGCAAATGATGGAGTACACGGTAGTGAACTCTGGAGGAGTGATGGTAGCGCGGCTGGAACTGTGATGGTTAAAGATATAAGAGATAGCGCATCTTCATCCGTAGCATTTCTAACAGCTCTTGATGGGGTGTTGTACTTTAGTGCAAATGATGGAGTACACGGTAGTGAACTCTGGAAGAGTGATGGTAGCGCGGCTGGAACTGTGATGGTTAAAGATATAAGAGATAGCACTAGCTCATCCATCCCTAGGGATCTTATATCAATAGGTGGAGTGCTATATTTTAACGCAGATGATGGCACGCATGGTAGAGAGCTCTGGAAGAGTGATGGTAGTGTGGCTGGAACTGTGATGGTTAAAGATATCAAAAGTGGTACAGCAGGCTCACTCATACATGTAATGGAGTTTAACTCAACTGCATACTTTATTGCAGATGATGGCACTGGTCAAGAGATATGGAAAAGTGATGGCAGTGAGGCTGGAACTGTAGCAGTTACTGATATGAACTTTACAAGATTATTCAGCCTTACCAAGGTAGATAAATTACTATATTTTACCGCAGATAACAGAAGAGATCTCTGGGTATACGACATAAACTCTTCCACCTCATCTATGCTCTATAGAGCATTAAACACACGCTCAATAAGCAGCCTTACGCCACTAGGCGACACGCTCTATTTTAGTATAAATACAGATGAATTACACAAGAGCGGTGGTAGCGTAGCAACAACATCTAAAGTAAAAACATTAGATAACATATACAACATGATTGGTGCTGGTGAAAAACTCTACTTCCGTAGCAATGATGATACACATGGTATTGAGCTATGGGTAAGTGATGGTAGTGAGAGTGGAACTGTGATGCTCAAAGATATCAACACCGTTACAAAATCATCTATGAACCAAAAAGGTTATGTGATAGATACAGTATTTATAGATTCAAAATACTACTTTGGTGCCACTGATGATATGCATGGCAATGAGTTGTGGGTAAGTGATGGTAGTGAGAGTGGAACCATAATGGTTAAAGATATCACAGATGGTCCAACAAGCTCCTATCCGCGTGGTTTTGCAGAATTAGATGAGACTCTATACTTTTTTGTTGATGGCAATAGATCAATGGGTGGCACAACTCTCTACAGAAGTAGCGGAGATGCATCTAACACAGTACAAGTCAGGAGGATAGACTCTGGACCACTAAGTTCTCTCACTTCTAAAAGTGTAATACGCATCGACAACAAACTCTATTTTGCCATTGGTAGTGAGTTGTGGGTAAGTGGTGGCAGTGCAGCAACAACTCTACAGATAAAAGATCTACCATTACCTATCAGTAGTCTTACAGATGTAAATGGCACACTCTTCTTAGAGTTAGGCAATACTCGCCCCCGAGATGCAGCTTCAAGAGCAAGACCATCAACAATCAGTGAGATATGGAGAAGCGATGGGAGTGAAGTTGGCACACTAAAGGTCTCAGATATTAACGGCAGTGCTAGAACCGTAAACTCAATGAGCTCAAACGGTCTCTTCTATACAGCAACTAAAGACTATAGAGGTGCATTTACACTACAATCGATCAGGGCAGATAACGCTATGGTTACGCAGCTTCATAGCAGTAGTGGTCCACTATCTTTTTATCCACCAAACCTAATAGACTGGAGAGATAGACTCTACTTTACTCCAGACCAATCTGCTCTATGGGTTAGCGATGGCAATAGCTCTAGTACCACCATGATTAAAATGATGCCAACACCAATCATAAATATCACAAAAAGTGTAGATAAACTCCTAATCTTTACTTACAGTTCAGGCAACATCTACTTATGGGCTAGCGATGGAACCCTAAGTGGCACAACTATCATTAAAACTTACCCTATGGATGATACTGGAGGTTCTGCAACGATTATGGCACACTTAGATGGTAAGCCGATATTTTTCATAGGCAACAGTCTATGGATTAGCGATGGAAGCGCCACAGGAACCCACAAGATCGTTGATGATAACATACTACTCAACATACTCTACGCTCGCTTCTAGCCTCTAGGCTAGAATGCACCTTATAGACCAGATTAACTCAGGAGATTTAAAATGAAAAAACAGACAACGCTTGGCACTAAGTGCTTGATTTTATGTATAAGTGGATTTCTTTTTGCAACAACAACTTTTGCAAAAGATGGTCCTTGTGGTGATGAAAGATTAGGTCTATATAAGGTCTGTGATACAAAGTGTGGCAAGGAGGATCCAGTTGGTGGATGCACCACAAGAGTTGGTCAAGGACGCGATGAGTACTACTGCTGCTGCAAAAAAGGGTATGAGCCAAAAGATACAGAGTGCGGTGGCTCTACACAGAGCTCAAGTAGCGCTGCATCTAGTAGCAGCAACAACGAATCTCCAGGGTGTGAAAAACAGTATAAAAGTGTGTCTAAACACATGAAAAATACTACAACCCTAGATCTTATGAACACTCTGCGCGCTTTTAGAACAGAGGTGTTGGCTAAAAATAGCCTTGGTAAACAGTATATAGATCTCTACTATGCAAACTTAACTGATACAGCTACACTACTGATCAAAAATCCTAAATTAGCAAAACAGACCGCTAAAGTTCTTAGTGCCAATAGAAATTTGATAGTAGAGCTCACAGATGGTAAAAAGGTTAAGATAAAGAATCAGCAGATGTTTGAAATCTTGAGGCTACTTAGAGAGTACGCAACTACTGCTGGTGAGAAAAGCAAAATTGCATCTCTAGCCCATAGACTAACAGGTGACCTTTTAGATAAAACTTGGCTCAATGAGCTTGGTATTAGCATATCAGGAGAGTACTATAATACTCTAGCTACCTCTCAAGGTAAAGATGATGATAAAGATGATGACCCTACTACTTGTGATAAGCCAAAAGGTGGAATGTGTCCAAATGTATCTAAAAAGCCAAATGGTGAGTGCCCTACAGGGTGCAACAAGGTTAATAAAACTGAATGTAGCTGTAAACACTCAGGTCCAGAGGGTTCTAGTAAAACAGAGAGCTGGGGTGATTGGATCTGTAGAGTAGTGACTATCTGCTGGTAAAAAACCTATATACTCTTAAGCACAAAAGCTGAAAGGTCAAACTCTACTAGCTCTCTAGCTAGTAGAAGGTAGAGACTACACCCTTTTTTTACAATTGATGAGGCGCTAGCTAACTCTGTTATGCGCTTGGCAACTCTACTGCTTTGTGGATCATACACCACAACACAATCGGCGCAACAGATAAAAACCCTACCACCACCACACCCATCGCCCGATATGCCACAAGCTAGATCTTTTGGGCTATCTAGATCTTGTAGATGCACCTTCTCTGCTCCTTGTTCAAAACTATATAGAGCGCTATCTTGTATGAACCAAATTACATCATCATCACCAAACGCAAATGCATCTGCTCTCATCTATCTATAAGCCTCTGTATTGCTAGTGAACTCATGACAAGCCCAAAAGTTGCTGTTACCGCCATAAAACTTCCCTTCTCTTTAACTTTTGCACTCTCGCTACTGTAGATCACGGGGTACTTTTTATTGAAGCGGCGTTTTTTTAGCTCATAGCGTATCTTAGATGCAAACTTATCACCATGTGCACTCCAGATAGTTCCAACTTCTACCTTTGTTGGGTCTACTCTTTTGGCTGAGCCTGTTGCACTTATGAGTTTTTTGTAACACTTTTGAGCTAAAGCCATCTTTGCAACCCTGTCATCAATGGCGTCAAGTACAAGATCATACGGCTCAAAATCAAACTCACTTACCCACTTCTCATCTACCTTTAACTCTAAGACTCTAACCTCTTTGTAGTGCTTTTGAAGTGCTAAAACTTTAGACTCACCCTCATGAAGCTCTGAGTGAAGCTGTCGATTTTGATTACTTAGATCAAACTTATCATGATCTACTATAGTGATGTCATTAACGCCTGCTCTAACCAGAGAATCAAGACAAAAACTACCTACTCCACCAACACCTAAAAGAAGCACCTTGCCACTTCTAATCTTCTCAAAATCATCTTTGAAGAGCATCTTAGTGCGCTCAAATCTCATAGCCACTCTTTAAGTCTTTGAGTTGAATCATAGGCTGTAAGATCTAACTTGATTGGTGTTATCGATACCAATCCACTCTCAACCGCCTTAAAATCACAGATAGTATCTTTATGTTGACGCTCTTTATACTCAAGAGGATGAAGACCAAGCCAGTAGTACTCTACACCTCGTGGATTTCGATGTAGATGTGCATCATTACCGTAGTATCTATAACCCGCATGTGTCACTTCAAAACTTATCTCTTTGGTATCTTTTGGTATATTGATATTTAAAAACTCTCTTTGATCAAGAGGAAACTTACCATCAAAAATTTTCATAACTATCTCTTTTATACTCCGTGTCGCTAAAGTGTAGTCTTCTATAGGATTACTAAAATCTAGTACTTGTGATATAGCTATGGCTGGCACATCATGAAGTACCGCCTCCATAGCAGCAGCAGCTGTTCCTGAGTAGGTTATATCTTCTCCCATGTTAGAGCCTCTATTGATGCCACTTATAACAAGATCTGGCTTTTGATCTTCAAAGAGTGAGTGTAACGCTAGATAGATACAGTCGCTAGGTGTTCCATCATCTAACTTATAAAAGTCATCATCAACACTCACAAATGTCAATGGTCTTGTGAGTGTGATAGAGTGTCCACAAGCTGACTTCTCCGTTGATGGAGCCACAACTGTTACACTAGCTATCTCACGCATAGTCTCTACAAGAGCTAGTAGTCCTGCAGATTCGTAACCATCATCGTTGGTTATTAAGATTTTTTTCATATATTATGCTTCCTTTTAGCGATAAAATTAATTTATTATGTTATGATTATACCAAATTTTAAAATGAGAAAAACCATGAAAAAAGCAGCTCTTCCTAAAAAATCTTCTAAACCACAAAAAAAAGCCAAATCATTTGGACAACAAGAGGTAGATTTTTCAAAGTTTCTACCTCTACCTGAAGGTCATGAGAAGATATTTATAGCTCTATATCTCATAACGATACCATATATTTTTGGACTAGCATTCCTCTTTTTGTTTGTTGCAAAAGGGAGTCTTGATAGCTTTATGTCGATGGACATTGCTATGTTTTTAGCAGTCTGGGCTATAGGCTATGAGATTGTTGCTGCCATTGCTCTGCTTGTGATATTTTACAAAATGTTTACATTTACACAGAGTGCTCAACAGCCAAGTGCGCCAAAACAGCGTAAAAGTACTACACTTTACGAGATTCACAAACTCGAATAAACTCAAAAATACTTTTCTGATTAAGATGTCTATACCCAAGTTTTACGCTATGTAGAGTAAGTATGGCATTTACCAAGTAGAGCCCTAAACCAAAACTATCTTTTGATGATGACTCTTTAGAGAATGGCTGTATGTAGTACTCAAGTGCCCTATTGAGCTCTCTGCCGCGATTTGAAAAGAGTACAGAGCCATCTGGGCTACTTGTAATCACAATCTTACCATCGGTAGAGTATTTGACACCATTATCTATCATGTTTTTAAATGCTGTTGCCATAAGTTTAAAGTCACACACTATCCACTGAGTATCATCTATGTTGGACTCTATGTTGTTAGAGTCCAACATAGACTGATCTATCGCTTCATCTACGATGTCTGCCAATCTATATCTCTTCTTATCTATATGACCAGCTCCAGATGAGACCTCTTCTATAAGTGCAAACTCATTAATTAGACTCTCAAGTCGAATAAAAACTCTCTTTAGTCTCTGTTTTTGTTTAATCTCTTGCAGCATCTCTGTTGTGATTCTACCTTTGGCTATAGGTGTCTTTAGCTCATGCATAACATTGCGCAAAAACATGGTTCTTGACTCTATGAGTGCATTGATGCTTTTTCTAGCCCTCTCAAGCTCATTGGCAAGTGTTGCAATCTCATCAGATCCTTTGATAGCAAATGATAGATCTCTATCACCAGCAGCGTAACGGCGTAACTTTTTAGTTACAGCACGAAGAGGCTGAAGCTTATAGAGTATGAGAGCTACAGAGATGAGTATCACCAATATGATAGTAAGATAGGCACTTAACAGGTGGATTGGGAAATAGGGCTTTAAGGAGTCATCACACAGTAGAACCCTATTGCTTCTAGACTCTAAAAAGAAGTATATTTTCCCTTTTGATTCTAGCATAGTTGCCCTCATGCCTCTTATATCTCTTGTTGCTACAACCTGCTTCTGTATAAAAAGCATGGAGTCAATCACCTTGTTAAAACCGACTCTTTTAAGTACTTTTGCACCATCAAATGCCTCATTGATAGCAACAACACCATTTATAGGATAGAGATCATAAACTGCTAGATTTGCCTCTAGCGTAACCTCTGGTGTTCTCTTCATCATATGTTCATGATATATCTGAGTTATAACGCTATATTTGGTAAAGATATTGTTGATATGTTGCTCTTTATTGAGCTTGTAAAAGTTATAGAAGGTGTAGGTGACCAACATAAGGGTGATAGCAAAGGAGAGTAGTACCGTAAGAAGCACAGCATTGCTTCTCATTTTATTAGCTTATATCCTATGCCACGAACTGACTCTATGAGAGACTTATCTTCTAGCTTATTTCTAATACGCCCTACCATAACATCTATGCTCTTATTGGAGGAGTCCTCGTTAATAGCGTTTACATTATGGATAATATCTGCACGCGACACAACCATACCCTCTTTTTTGATCATAAATGCTAAGATGCCATACTCCGCATTGGTAAAGTCAAGTACTCTACCCTTATAAGAGATCTGCATAGCAGCCTCATCTAGCTTAAAATCACTAGCCTCTTGCTCTAGCTTCTCTTTACTTTTAGCAGCATATCGCCTAAGTACCGATGTTATACGCGCCTCAAGCTCTCGTGGATCATACGGCTTTGGCATGTAATCGTCTGCGCCAAGATCAAAAGCACTCACCTTATCGTTCACATCAGATCTAGCAGAGGAGATGATAATTGGTATATCTTGTCTCTCGCGTATCGCCTCACACACCTCAAGCCCATCCATGCCAGGAAGTGTAAGATCCAATATTACTAAATGGTACTCTTTCAGTTTTAAGATACTAAGTGCCTTAAATGGGTCATCTTCAGTCTCTATCTCATAATCAAACTGCTCAAGATACTCAGTAAGTATCTCCGCCAACTCCAGATCATCTTCTATCATCAATATTTTTTTCTTCATACAAGAAGTGTATCAAAACAAGTTTAATCTTAAGTAACTAAAGACTACTTATTGAGTATTAAGATCTCTTTGGTTGCTCAATGTCTGTAGATATGAGGCTATATTCATCAAAGATAGCGTAACGGCAAATATCATAAGTCCAGGGAAAAAACTGACCCACCAAGCTATATCCATAACCTCTCTTCCGCTACTTAGTATGGTACCCCAGCTCATCTGTGGGGCAACTATGCCAAGTCCCAAAAAGCTAAGAGCTGACTCTGCTAGTATCGCACCACCAACGCCAAATGTAAAGCTTACAAAAAAGATAGGTGCTAGTAGTGGAGCAAAGTATTTTAATACAATCTTACCTCTTTGCACTTTAGCAATCTGCAATATCTTAATATATGGCTTAGCTGCAATAGCAAAGCTCTCAGATCTGATAAGTCTAGCTGTGCTCATCCAGCCTGTAATCGATATCACTACAATAAGCACAAGAGCGGATGCATTTATGAAACTAATCATGGCAAGTAGTAGAAAAAAGGTAGGAAATGTTAAAAACAGATCCACTAAAATAACAAAACCTCTATCTACAACTCCACGCATATATCCAGCTATAGCTCCAAGCATAAACCCTATAAAAGTGGCAACAAGAGCACTTGCAAAGCCTATGAGAAGAGATATCTTACCACCCTCTATAATGCGTAAAAATAGATCACGCCCAAGTCTATCTGTACCAAAATAGAACTGTAGTGATGGTGGGCTAAGAATCTCATCTGCTCTCATCTTGTATGCACTATCTGTAAAAAACAGATCACCAAAACTCACAAAGAGTATGATTGATATAAGTAAAATAGTGGAACTTAGTGGAAAATCTTTACTCATCTAACACCACTCTATCTCACCTCTACTATGCTTTTTTAAGTATCTATTACATCTGCTAAAAACTTTAGAGCCAAAAAAACCTCTATATGCAGATAGTGGCGATGGGTGTGAACTTTGTAGTATGCAGTGTTTTGAGCTATCGATATATGAAGCTTTTTTTTGAGCCTCTTTCCCCCACAATATAAAGACAATATGGCTTCTATTTTGACTTAAAAACTTGATGCTCTCATCTGTAAGAGCCTCCCAAGAGAGGTCTTTATGAGACATAGGCTCAGACTCTCTAACACTTAAGATCATGTTAAGAAGAAGCACGCCACTCTCTGCCCAAGGTATCAGATCTTTATCGACTGATCTAGTGCAGCCCAAGTCGCTTTTAAGCTCTTTATAGATGTTTTTAAGTGATGGCGGCATAGGTGTTGATGCTCCAGTGCAAAATGCTAAACCGTTAGCTTGATGAGGCTGATGGTACGGATCTTGACCAACAATAACAACTCTAACCGACTCTGGAGGAGTAAGCTCATAAGCTCTAAATATGAGCTCTTGTGGCGGATAGACTACATGCTCTTGATACTCACGCTCCACAGACTCAAAAAGTTTTGTAAAATATGTACTATCTAGCCTGCTTATGAGAGCTTCTCTCCATAAAGGCGGTAGTTTTAGCATCTGTTCACCACTTTTATATTTATCATACAGTATAATAACACGATAAAGATTATAAAGGGCTATCAATGCCAAAGAGATTTAAGCTAAAACACTACATTAGCAATGCGTTTAGGGAGCTGTTTTTGTACCACCACAGCTCACTAGAGTTTCGTGCCAAACTTTTTGCCACAATCATTGTAGCTGATGGTGAAGTAGAGGAGCGTGAATTTGACCTTGTCAAAGAGGCTGGAATGAAGATCTACAATGATGAAGATCGTAGTGACACACTTGTGCTTACAACACGCGAATATGTCAATAAAGTGCTAGACAATAACGGTCTTGATATAGATAAGCTCATAGATGATATCATCAAAGATCTAAAAGAGATGCCACGATATGCTAAAAAGATCGACATAGAGCTACTTTCACCACTACTTGAGTGTCACAGTAGCTATGAGGCAGGTGTGTATCAGGAGAGAATTATAGAGTTGTTTATAAAACTAAAAGAGGAGTATGGTAGTGTCTAGGGCTCTTCTACCACACATAGATCGAAGGTCATTTATCAAGCTTAGCGCAGTAGCCTCTTTGACACTACTGGTTGGATGTGGTAGTGATGATAGCCCCACAGATAACACAACCAACCAAAAACTACTTCCGATTCCAGAGCTTTTACAACCAGATATCATTGGCAATGTAAAACATTATAATCTAACCATCAAAGAGTCAAAGCACCAATTTTTTGATGAGGCAAAAACAGATACATACGCCATAAATGGCACATATTTAGCTCCTACAATCAAAGTAATAGATGGCGATGAGGTCTCCATAAACTTTAAAAATAGTCTAAATGAGGCTACAACGATGCATGGACACGGCATGCATGTGCCAGCTAAGATGGATGGCACACCCCACCAAGTCATAGAGCCAGATAAGAGCTGGAGTGCTAGATACAGAGTCAAACAGAAAGCTGCTACAAACTGGTATCACCCTCATTTTATGGGAAAAACAGCTGATCATGTCTACAAAGGGCTTGCTGGATTTATCGTAGTTGAAGATGAGGAGAGTAGAGCTCTTGATCTTCCAGATCGTTACGGCATAGATGATATACCACTTGTTCTGCAAGATCGAAGGTTTGTAAACAGTCAATTTGACTACACTCCTACCATGCAAGAGGTTATGAGAGGATACATAGGAGACACTTTTATAGTCAATGGAGCCATAAAACCGACATTTGAGGCTGAGGCTAAAGAGATAAGATTTAGACTCTTAAATGGCTCCAACTCCACTGTCTATGAGCTAGGATTTAGCGACAATCGAAGCTTTAATCAAATAGCAACAGATAACGCTCTACTAGAGTCTCCTGTAGCTCTAAATAGAGTTACACTCTCACCAGGCGAGAGGGCTGAGATAGTAGTAGACTTTAGTGGCGATCTTGGCAAAAGTGTAGATCTATATGAGTACAAAAATAGCAAAACTTTTCTACAGATAGATATAAAAAAACAAGCAACCGCTACAACATCTCTTCCAAACAAGCTAACCTCTCTTGTGAAACTCAACCCTCTCAACAGCGCAACAAGTAGAACATTTACACTATCTGGAAGAATGGGTAGTTTTCAGATAAATGGCAAATCTATGGATATAGACCGCATAGATGAAGTTGTGCCACTTAATGCCATCGAGATATGGGAGGTTAAAAATAGTATGATGGTAGATCATAACTTTCATATCCACGCTACTCACTTTATGATTATTGAGCGAAATGGAAACAGTGCAGGCGTAGCCGCAAATGAGAGAGGATACAAAGATACCGTCTACATCAAGGGTGGTGAGAGTGTGAAGTTTATAGTTAAGATGGTAGACTATACCGATACAAAGATCCCCTATATGTACCACTGCCACTTTTTAGAGCATGAAGATAGAGGCATGATGGGACAGTTTGTAGTGACTTAGCCAGTTATATAAATCTGCAATAATCATTATTTTCTCACTATTTTTCAATATACTCTGATTTTAGACTCAACTAGGAGTTAAGATGAGAGAAAAGATAGCACAACTAGCCCTGCTTATAGTAGCAATAATAACACTTTTTGGATGCTCCACAAAGGCACCAGTAGCGCCAGATCGCGTAGAACAAGGTGACTACACCTATCTTAAAGAGTATATGAGGTGGTATATCGAAAAAGAGATGCAAAGTGAAGATATAGTTGGTCTAAGCATAGCTTTAATTGATGATCAAAAAATCATCTGGAGTGAAGGGTTTGGCTATGCAGATAGAGAGCTAAACATAAAAGCAACACCTCATACCAGATATAGAGCAGGCTCTATCACAAAGCTTTTTAATGCTATGGCTGTGATGAAGCTAGTTGAACAACATAAGATAGACTTAGATAGACCACTTGTAACCTACCTACCTCAATTTAGCATCAAAAGCCGTTTTGGCTCTACTGATGATATCACACCAAGAAATATCTTAACCCACCACTCAGGACTACCATCAAACTGGCTTGATCGTATGTTTGCAACTGATCCTATACGATATGATCAGATCGTAGATAAGATTACCGATACATATGTAGCATACCCTCCAGATACAATATTTGACTACTCAAATCTTGCCATAACACTTCTAGGACATAGTGTAGAGCTAGTAAGCCAACAACCATACACAACATTTTTACAACAGAGTCTACTCTTGCCTCTTCACATGAGCAACTCAGATCTAGATACAAGGCTTAAGGGGGAGATGGCATCTAAAAGCTACAGTGACAACGAGGAGATAGATGAGTATGCCATCGGACAGATTCCAGCAGGCGCTCTCAATACAACCACACTAGATCTAGCTAAATTTGCCATGATGATCAATAACAAAGGTGCGTTTAGAGGCAAAACAGTGCTAAAATCCGCAACTTTAAAAGAGATGTTTTGTGTGCAAAATAGCAACATCAAGCTAGATCTTGGTCAGAAAATGGGGCTTGGCTGGTTTATAGATGATAAGATCTTGCCAGATAAGCAGATGCTCTATTGGCATAGCGGTGCAACTGTAGCCCATATGTCATCATTTATGATTGCGCCAGAGTCTAAACTAGCTGTGATCGTCATGGCAAATAGTGACTCTTCAGACTCTACTAAGATAGCAAAAATAGCTCTACAGAAGGCTTGGGAACTCAAGATGAATCAAAAACTATCTTTCACAAAAGAGTCTGTATCATCTGCAGATTTTGAAGATACATATGCTACTGTAGCAGGAAAAGTTAATTTTATAAAAAAATCAGACAAACACTATGTGGCAAAAGCATCCAACAAGAGTTTTGATCTTACTCTAAAAAGAGATGGTGGATTTATGATTGAGTATCTTCTTTTTGGATTTATCCCTATTGGTGAAGATACATTAGGCACACTTACTCTATATGCAAAAGATATAGATGGCTCACATATCTTAGCTATTGAAAAAGATCATCACAACTATCTTATTGGCATAAAAGCTACACCAAAACAGATTCCAGATATATGGCACAACCGCTTAGGAGCGTATGAGTTACTCAACAACTTTGAGCCAAAACGCTTTAAAATTCAAGAGCTCAATCTAGAGATTGAAGATGGTTTTTTAGTAGCTAAAATTCAGAGTCATTATGGAGATGAAATAGTTGAGATCTTAGATATCATCAATGACAATGAAGTGATCATAGATGGTATAGGCATAAGTAAAAGAGAGACCATAAGAATCAAAGAGCTAGAAGATGGATCAACTCTACTGTTATATCAAGGGTTGATATTTAGATCTAAACAGAAAAACCAATAGCTATCTATTGGCAAATGGATTTAGCTTTAGTAGTAGCAGATCAGCTACAATATTACCAAGCAGTGTCAATAGCGCGGTTATCATCAAGATACCCATGATTACAGGGTAGTCTCGACTCAGTGCGCTCAAGAAAAATAGTTGCCCCATGCCCTCAATAGCATAGATCTGCTCAAGTATCACACTACCTCCAATGAGACCTGGTAGCGATAGACCAAGTAGAGTTATGATTGGTGGTAGTAGATTTGGCAAGATATATCTTCTAGTTAAAGTACTCTGGTCCAAGCCTCTTGAGAGTGCAAAAAAGTAGTAGTCGCTCTTTAGTATCTCCAGTGTCAATGAGCGTACATAGACAATCATAGATCCTATAGAGACAAAGACCATAACAGATATCGGCAACACAAGGTGCCAAGCACGATCTACATAGTAGAGACTACTACTCTCATCTATACCTATAGAGTTTATACCAGCTATTGGAAAGAGTTGTAGATTAAAACTCAGTATCAATATAAGCAAAAGTGCAAGATAAAATGATGGTGTAGCAAAAGATAAAAGTGATAACTGGCGTATAGCAAAATCCAACTTACTGCCGTAAGAAAGTGCTGCTTTTATGCCAAGATATAGACTGATTGCAAATACTAAAACTAGTGAGATGATATTTAGTAACAGTGTGATTGGTAGCCGTTTTAAGATCTCATCGCTAACATCAGCACCTGTAACAAATGAGATACCAAAATTGAGAGTTAGTATATTTTGCAACCAAGAGGTGTACTGCTCTATAAGTGGCTTATCAAGCCCATATATAGACTTTAATCTATCTATGCTATCTGCAGACATGTTGGGATTTAGTTCACCGCCACTTAAAAAACTATTTGGCGCTGCATGTATAGCTACAAATGAGATAATGGAGATAAGAGCTAGCATCGCTAGAGTATAGACAAGCTTATGTGCTACTACTCTTATCATCAGTATATTAAAATCTTAGAGTAAGGCGCGTCTGGATAGTGTTAAAAGAGCTGCCACTATTTTGATCATCTGCATCTGTGATGATGTATGCCAAAGTAGTCTCAAGAGGCCCGTAGTGAGTGGTTGCACCAAGTGCTATCTCGCTCATATCTGGTCCACTTGAATCTGCTACAGTGTAGCTTATGCCTAATGAAGCTCCAGAAGCATCTACATCAGCAGAGATTTTGTAGCTACTAGTATCGGCTGCGCTCACATATCCGTAGTTCCAACTAGCTTCAGTATATAGGTTTGATCTACCTGTACTAGTAGCAGTATTGAATCCAGCTGCACCAGCACTATCTACTGATGAGTAGGCTAGTTTGATAGATGCTGTATCCTCTTTGCCAATTCCAACCATGATAGCATACACATTAGAGTCGTATCCACCCTCAAGATCGATTGTGCTGTACTGCGCACCAAATAGAAAGCCTCTATGTGTAGCAACATCTGCTTGAACCCAGATAGCTTTAGCTAACTTAGATAGATCATAGTACCACGCTTGAAATGTCAAAGGTGAGTATGAGCTGTTGATGATACCAGCTGTATATGCACCATCAGTACCAAATGTTGTAAAATCTCCATCTTCATTTACAACAGCTGCGCTTGTAAACCCTAAACTCTTAAGAGCTCCAGTTGCACTAGCATCACCAAAGACCTCATTACCATTGCCATTACCAATATATGCAAAAACCATAGTTGTGTTTGGAAGATCTTTATTGAGCATTACTGCCGCTTCAAAGCTATTGCGCTCTATGGAGTGATCCTCTGTAAATGCCAACGGAGTAGATAGCTCCATGCGTCCTAGCTTGGCTGTAGATTTAGAGATAGATGTTGCTATCCAAGCCTCATTAAACCAAGATGCATTCTCAACCTTCACGCCTCCTAAAGAGTTTGGAAATGACTGCCCAGTCCCTGTAGTAGCGCCATGTGAGCCACCCCAAACACCGCCCACAAAGTTATTTTCAAGTCCCAAACTCGATACTCCTGTGTATGAGAGGTTACCCTTAACATTCTCCAACAACATAGCTGATGCGTTTACATATATGCTGCTATCTGCTGTTGAGCTATCTTTATCGAACAGATCACTAGTAGCATCTTCTGTCTGATAAAATAGATTTGCACTACCACTAACCTTAACATCCTCTATAGCAAAAGCTGATGCGCTCAACACAAGAGCTGCAAATATACTGATTTTAATTGATCTCATTGTATACCTTTATTTTTCTGTATTTTATCTAATTGTTGTTAAATCTATAGACACTTTTGCCTTTTTCATCTTTCTCAACCGCAGCTAATCCCATGATATTGTAGCCAGCATCAACATAGTGAATCTCACCACTAACACCAGATGCTAAATCACTAAGCAGATACATAGCTGAGTTGCCCACCTCATCTATGGTCACATTTTTACGCATTGGAGCGTTGACCTCATTCCAGTTAAGTATAGCTTTAAAGTCGCCTATACCCGCAGATGCCAATGTCTTAATTGGTCCTGCACTAATAGCATTGACTCTCTGCCCCTTAGCTCCAAGCTCTACTGCCATATATCTCACCGTGGACTCTAATGCTGCTTTTGCAACACCCATAACATTGTAGTTTGGTATATAGCGCACTCCACCAAGATAACTAAGTGTTAATATAGAGGCATTAGGTGCCAACACACCCTCTAGCCTATTGGTAAGATCAATCAAAGAGAAAACAGAAGTTCTAAGAGCTATATCAAACGCCTCTTGTGTAGTCTTTAAAAATGCATTTGTCAATGCCTCTTTTGGAGCATACGCCACAGAGTGCACAAGAAAATCTATCTCGCCATAATCACGCCTAATATGTTCTGCAATAGAGCTCATATGCTCTTCACAACTCACATCTAGCTCATATACACCTTTTGAGCCAAATGACTCTGCAATTGGTCTAACTCTCCTCTCTAATGCTTCATTGAGGTAGGTAAAAGCTAGTTCAGCACCCTGCTCTTTACACGCTTTTGCTATACCATAAGCGATAGATTTATCGTTTGCTAGACCTACTATAAGACCCTTCTTGCCCTTCATAATCATACTCTCTCCTTTATCTGTGTTGCTATATTGATGATACTACAAAAATCGTCTACATTGAGTGCGCCACTACCAATGAGAGCTCCGCTCACATGCTCTAGTGAGAGTATCTCATGAGCATTTGTCTTCTTTACACTGCCGCCATACAGTATGGGTGCTTTCACCTTCTGGGCTAGTGCGCGATGCACAAGCTCAATCTCACGACTCTCAGGTGTTACTCCGCTTCCTATTGCCCATATAGGCTCATATGCTATTAAGAGGTTTTTATATGTTGTGTCTATGCCATCTAGTTGAGAATCAAGATACTCTAACAAAGAGTCCACTCCATCTTCTCTCACCTCCAGTGGCTCACCTATACAGTAGATGATGCAGTACCCTAACTCTTTAAAATACTCAAACTTCTCATCTATTAGCTCTTGTGACTCACCAAACAACTCTCTTCGTTCAGAGTGACCTATAAGGATAGTTTTGATACCAAACTCATCCAACTGCTCCGTACAGATCTCACCAGTAAAAGCACCACTCTTACTAATCCAACAATTTTGTGCTCCGATCTCTACAAGAGAGACTCTCTCACATAAAGCAGATGCTGATGGAAGAACTATGGTCTCTAGTGGTCTATCTTGATCTTGTAAAAACTTCTCAACCCTATCTATATACTCTAAAGTTGAAGCGCGTGTGTGATTTGCTTTAAAATTTGCAACAATAGTCATGATAGCTGCTTTAATATAAGTGGCTTTACACCAGGCAACACCTTGCCCTCAAGCAACTCTAATGAGGCTCCTCCACCTGTGGATATAAAAGTGATCTCCTCATCTACTCCAACACGCTTCAATAGATCTGCCGTATCTCCACCACCTACAACTGTAGTAGCGTATGAGTCTGCCACAAAGTGTGCTATTTTGTTAGATCCTCGACTAAATCTATCCATCTCAAAAACACCCATAGGTCCATTCCAGAGTATTGTTTGAGCATCATCTAACACCTCACGATAGAGCCTAACAGTAGCTGGTCCTATATCAAGCCCCATCCATCCAGATGGTATCTCTTGAGCTGGTGTAACCCTACTAATAGAGTCTGCACTAAATGTTTGAGCAGCTACTACATCAACAGGTAAGTAGAACTTCACACCCAACCGTCGTGCCTCATTCATGATATTTTGCGCATCATCTAGCAGATCATCCTCTACAAGTGAGTTGCCAACATCATAACCCATCTGTTTTAGAAATGTAAATGCCATACCACCACCTATCAATACCTTATCTACACGCGGCAATAGATTGATTAGTGCTTCTAACTTGCCAGAGACTTTACTTCCTCCAACAATAGCCGCAAATGGTCGCACTGGTCGCTTTATGAGTGATCCAAAAAACTTGATCTCTTTTTGAAGCAAAAATCCAGCAGCTCTATGTTCATCATCAAAAAAGCTAGTTATAGCATCAACTGATGCATGTGCGCGATGACTCACGCCAAAAGCGTCATTAATATAAAACTCCGCCATATCTGCTAGTTTTTGGGCAAACTCACTAGAGTTTTTTGTCTCACCCTTCTCAAATCTTAGATTTTCAAGAAGTAGCACTTCGTGTCTTTGAAGAGCTGACGCCTTCTGCACAGCATCATCACCCACAACATCTGATGCTAAGATAACTGTTCGCTTCAAAATTTGCTGAAGTCTTAGATGTATTGGCTCTAATGAGTACTTTTTAAGCACTTCACCCTTTGGTCTTCCCATATGTGATGCTAAGATAACAGCACAATCTTGATCCAAACAGTAGTTTATGCTTGCTACAGCCGAACGAATACGACGATCATCACAGATATTACCAAACTCATCAAGCGGGACATTAAAGTCGCACCTTATAAAAACAGTCTTATCTTTTAACTCAAGGTCTTTGATGTTAAAAAGCTCCATTGCACTCTCCAAAGTATAATTAGAGCATGATTTTACCAAAGCTAAGATATAATTGCGGTAAAAATAGGGTTTATTGGTTGAGTATAGCTATATTTGGTGGATCTTTTGATCCTCCGCACACTGGACACAGATCAGTTGTAACAGAAGCTCTCAAAGAGCTTAGTATCGACAAGCTCTATATTGTACCAGCATACTTAAGCCCATTTAAGAGCAACATAGTCGCTTCTGGTGAGCTTAGAGCCTCTTGGCTTAGGAGAATATTTGCCGATAATGCTCAAGTAGAGGTGAGTGATTTTGAGATTATGCAAGATAGAGCAGTCTATACCATAGAGACCGTACTGCACTTTAGACAGATAGACCCTCACATCTACCTCATCATAGGTGCAGATAATCTTGATGAGCTTCATAAATGGTATAACTTTGAGCTACTAGACACTCTTGTGACTTGGGTTGTTGCTACAAGATCAGGAGATAAAAGTGCTAGCATGCTAAGAGAACTACAGGTAGATTGCAACATAAGCTCAACTGAGCTAAGAGATATCAAATGCACTCACATGATAGATAACATAGTGCGTGATGAGATTATAGATTACTACAAAACAAGGAAAAGATAGTGCAAAAACGGTTAGAGAAGATAGCTAGTATACTAGATAAAAACAAAGCAGAAGATGTTGAGATTTTTGACTTAAGAGATAGAGACTACTTTGCAGACTCCGTCATCATAGCCTCATCTATTGGAGAGAGGCACACAGAGGCTCTACTAGATCACCTCAAAAGAGATCTAAAAGGTGATGAGGAGTTTTTGCATATTGATGCAACAGCACAGTGGATAGTGGCTGATCTTGGTGATATACTGATACATATCATGATACCAGAGTATCGCTCTATGTATGATATTGAACTATTTTTAAGTAAGCTAGAGAGACGAGCTCAGTAAAGTTTTAGTTGATTTTCATTATCATTATAGATATTATCTTAACAAGGCATTAGTTGAAAACATTGATCGATTGTGATAGAGGTGACATAGTCACCATAAAGAGGCTCCATACAGCAGGAGAGCTCAAGCAGAGATTAATCTCTTTTGGTCTTATGAGAGGTGCTAAAGTTAAGGTTCTTGAGTTTGCACCTGCTAAAAAGACAATTGAGATCAAGGTCAATAGCACAAGAGTTGCACTGCGTGGTGATGAAGCTGCTCTAATTGAGGTCATAGATGAGTCATAAAGTCTTAGAGTGTCCACTAACAACAAAACATATCAAAATTGCCCTAGTTGGTCAGCCAAATGTTGGCAAAAGCATGCTCATCAACTCTATCAGTGATGCAAGACTACATGTTGGTAACTTTAGTGGAGTTACAGTTGAGAAGTGTGAGGTATTTTTTGACTACAGTGGATACAACTTTAGCATCACAGACCTACCTGGCACATATGCTCTAAACAACTACACCATAGAAGAGGGCGTTACTAGCTCATTTTTGCACTCTGCTGAGTATGATCTCATACTCAATGTCACAGACTCTACATCACTAGAGAAAAATCTCACACTAACTTCAGAGATCATGGGTCTTGGTAAAAAAGTTGTTGTTGCGCTAAACATGAGTGATGAGGCAGAAAAAGAGGGCATAGAGATAGATGAGAAGTATCTATCAAAGCTACTTGGCGTGAAGTGTGTCAAAGTTTCAGCTGCTAAAAAAACAGGGATAGAGGAGTTGCTTGAGAGTATCATTGAGAGTTTTGAGCACGCACATGCTAAACCTAAGATGATCTTTAGTGAAGCAGTAGAAGAGGAGCTACACACCATAAAAAGCTATCTTGATGCTCATAACTACAGCTCTATGTTACCAAATAGCGCAGTAGCCATCAATCTACTACAAGAGGATCTATGTAGTATTGAAGCTATCTCAACTGAGTCTCTATATGTAGATCTACAGCCCATCTTAGCAGAAGCAAAAAGACACATTCAAACACACCATGATAGTGATGATCTTAAAGAGATATGGGCAGAGGAGTATGCTGCCTTTGCTAGGGGTGTTGTAGCAGAGACACTAAAGCTAACAAAGACAGAAAAGCTAAGTTTTACAGAGCGTCTTGATACAATCTTGATACATCCGCTACTTGGTATACCAATATTTCTATTTTTTATGTGGGCACTGTTTCAGTTAACTTTTGAGATTGGTAGCATACCAATGGGGTATATAGATGCTCTTTTTGGTCTGATTGGTGAAGCAGTTGGTGGACTCATAGCACATGATGAATTACGATCACTTATAGTAGATGGGGTTATTGCAGGAGTTGGTGCTGTTGTGCTTTTTATACCAAATATCATCATACTGTTTATAGGTATTGCTCTACTTGAGTCAACTGGCTACATGTCTAGAGTTGCATTTTTATTAGATGGTATATTTCATAAATTTGGGCTTCATGGACAATCTTTTATCCCTCTAGTAACTGGATTTGGCTGCTCTATACCAGCTTACATGTCTGCTAGAATCTTAAAAAATGATAGAGATAGACTGCTTACACTCTTTATCATAGGATTTATGAGTTGTGGGGCTAGACTGCCTGTATATGTACTATTTACTGGAGCTTTTTTCTCTCAAAATGTAGCTGGTAATGTACTATTTGCTATCTATATTGTTGGCGCTATCTTAGGTCTCATAGCAGCAAAAATACTTAAAATGACTGCATTCAAAGGTGTAGATGAGCCATTTGTCATGGAGATGCCAAAATATAGACTACCATCACTCAAGCTCATAAGCCACACAGTTATCAACAAAACTTGGATGTATCTCAAAAAGGCTGGAACATTTATAGCACTAGCATCTATGTTGGTCTGGTTTTTAAGCAACTATCCACAACAACCAGTACTACAACAAGAGTACAGCATCAAAATAGAACAAGCTAGCTCACAAGAGAGCATAGTAGAACTTAAAAACCTACTAGCAAAAGAGTCTCTTGAGCGTAGCTATCTTGGAGAGATAGGCAAGTTTATTGAACCAATCTTTGAGCCGCTTGGTTTAGACTGGAGGCTAGCAGTAGCTCTACAGACTGGCTTAGCCGCCAAAGAGGTTGTGGTATCTACTCTTGGGGTGCTATACGCAGTAGGAGATAGTAGCCAATCACAAAACTCACTAACAGATGCTATAAGAGAGAATGTGCCTTTTGCATCTGCAGTCTCTTTTATAGTAATCATTATGATTTATCTACCATGTTTGGCTGCTTCAATCGTCTTTACACGCGAAGCTGGTGGTATCAAGTACTTCTTCTATCTGCTTCTATTTACATCACTAACAGCCTACTTTTTAGCTTTTATAGCGCATAGAGTAGCTCTGCTACTATAGTAACAGATATCTCAATGCTAACTCTCTATAAAAGGATAAAAAAATGGCAAAAAAAACTTACCAAGAGCAGATGCGCTCCTCGTATCCAGATCATCCTACCATAAAGCCAATCGCTCCAGATATGGTAAAAACTTGGGGAGAGGGTATGCAGGTGATTCCATCTCCTTTAGAGATCAGAGAGGTGATGAGAAGTATACCCAAGGGTGAAGTAATGAGCACAAAAGAGCTGTGTGCTATTTTAGCAAAAAAGCATAAAGTAGATATCGCTTGTCCTTATAGTGTTGGTATCTTTATGAATATTGTAGCAAGAGCTATAGAAGAAGATGAAGATGACAACACCCCTTGGTGGCGAACTTTGGGAAGTAAAAGAGAGTTAAAACCAAGATACCCAAACGCACCAGATGAGCAGATGGCACTACTAGAAGCTGAAGGATTTTCGTTTGAAAAGAAGGGGAAAAAGTGTGTTTATTGGGTGGTTAAATAAAAAGATGTAAAACTGATAGCTCCTAAGAAGTTTAAGCCAAACAGAGGTAGTAAAGTTGCAAATGAGTAGGTGCCTCTTAGCACCTACTCTTCAGGACAGCCATATATAAGACATCTTAGATGCTCTTTATACTGCTCGTGATCATACTGCTCTACTCTTGCCACGCCCTCTTCTACAGCCTTTTGGGCTACAGCTGATGCTACCCATATAAGAGCCTCTTTATTAAAAGGCAGAGGGATTATATGCTCTTTACCATACACAATATGCTCATTATGGTACGCCGCTTTTACATAATACGGCACGGGCTCTTTTGCCAATGCCGCTAAGGCCTTAGCAGCTGCCATCTTCATACCTTCGGTTATTTTACGCGCTCTTACATCTAGTGCGCCACGAAATATGAATGGAAATCCCAGAACATTGTTGGTCTGATTTGGATAATCTGATCTTCCAGTAGCGATAATAGCATCATCTCTCACCTCCTTTACCTGCTCTGGCAATATCTCAGGAGTAGGGTTTGAAAGAGCAAATATGATGGGCTCATCTGCCATAGATTTTACCATATCTTGACTCAGTGCACCCGCAACACTTAGACCTAAAAACATATCTGCACCATCTACTGCCTCACTCAGACTTCTCTTAGTAGTCTCTATGGCAAACTCTTGCTTATAAGAATTAAGATCATCTCTATGAGTTGAGATCACACCTTTAGAGTCACACATTATGATATTTTTCACACCTATATCACGATACATCTTAGCACAAGATATACCAGCTGCTCCAGCTCCATTGATGACTATTTTGATATCTTCTGCTCTCTTGTTAGTAAGCTCAAGAGCATTTATAAGACCTGCGGTGGTGATAATAGCTGTCCCATGTTGATCATCATGAAAAACAGGAATATCTAACTCTTCTTTTAAGATCTTCTCAATCTCAAAACATCTTGGTGCAGATATATCTTCAAGATTAATACCTCCAAAAGTAGGAGCTATGGCTTTACAAGTTGCTACAATCTCATCAACACTTCGCACACTAAGCTCTATATCAAAAGCATCTACATTGGCAAACTTTTTAAAAAGAACCGACTTGCCCTCCATAACCGGCTTAGATGCAAGCGGACCTATATCTCCCAAACCAAGAACAGCACTACCATCACTCACAACAGCTACAAGATTAGCACGATTTGTATACTCAAATGAGAGCTTATCATCATCTGCTATCTCTAAACATGCAAAAGCTACTCCAGGCGTATAGGCTAGAGAGAGTTGATGCTGAGACTCACAAGGCTTTGTTAACTCAATACCTATCTTGCCACTTTTGTGATACCTTAATGATTCATTTTTACCTATTTTTGACACATCTTATCCTAATATTTTATTTAACTTACATACCCTACTACAACAAAAGCTAGAGCTGCTATAGATGCACTAATAAGTGCATATGGCAACTGTGTTTTAACATGCTCTACTACTTCACACCCGCTAGCAAGTGAGGAGATTATAGTAGTATCAGAGATAGGTGAGCAGTGATCTCCAAACACTGCTCCAGATATAACAGCACCTATACAAAGTGCTATATCTGCATCAACTCCAACAGCCAGCGGTATTGCAACAGGTAACATGATACTAAAAGTTCCCCAACTAGTTCCAGTTGAAAATGCCATGATAGCACTCAATATAAAAAGAGTAGCTGCTAAAAATCGTGCATCCAAGGTATCAGATAGTACCGATGCCAAATAGAGACCGCTCTTCAACTCACCTGTTACATGCCCTATTGCAAATGCAAGTAAAAGGATAAATGCTATTGGTACAAGCTTATAGGCACCTCTTAAAGCTACACCACTCCATGTCCATATACTCATGTTGGCAGATCCCACATAGTAGACTAGCATCAATAGCAGTGTTGTGACTAGTGTATAAAATATCGCACTTGAACCACTACCTTGAAGTATCTCTCCATCACCACTAATATACAAAAAGACAAACACTAAAACCACCATACTTACAATTGGTAGAAACATATAGAGTGCACTTGCAGTCTTAGGACTGCTTAACTCACTCTGATATGTAGTAGCACTTGTAGCCTCTCTCATAGCTCCTATCTCTAAGTTAAAATATATAAAGCAAAAAGTTACAACAAGAGCACTTTGAGCATAAAAATTATAGAGTAGTGCATCTATAAGTAGCTCCATTGCATCTACATCAAGCAACTGTAGCGAGATCTGTGTTGTAATAAGCCCAAGTAGAAGTGCACCCCAGCCATTGATAGCAATCAAAGAGCATATAGGTGCTGAGGTAGAGTCACACACTAAAGCTAACTTAGCAGGTGGTATGTGGTACTGTTTGACAAAAGCTCTACCAACCGCCCCACTAATCAAGGCTGTGATAGATGACTCTATAAATATCACTATGCCTATAACATAGCTCAACATTAAAGCAGATTTTTGTGATGTAACAATAGCTTTTTTATTCTGCACATACTCAACAAATCCACCTACGCCACCACTATGCTCTATGAGTGCCATAACACTACCAACAAGTAAGGCAAAAGCCAAAGTCTTGACTATCCACGGTTCTGTAAATAGTGTAACAACTAGATCAAATAGCGCCTCAATACTTTGAGCTACAGAGAATTCATTTAAGATCAAAAGCGCCAAGACAATACCTAAGCTAAGTGAAAGAGCTACACTTCTAGTATATAGAGCTAACACAATTGCTGCTAATGATGGTAGTAGTGATAGTGCTGATAACTCTATATGCTCTCCTTTAATAAAATAATGATACCATGTTTTATGATAAAAAGTTTGATAATTATATTAACTTGTAGCATAAGTATCTTTGCCAATCAGATTATACTTGTTGTTGCGGATGATTTTAATAGCTCCAAAGCTATGCTAGAGCGATATGAAGATGGAATATTACTAGGTGATGCTATTGAAGTTAACATAGGTAGGCATGGTCTTGGATGGGGTCTCTCAAAGATAGAGCTGGAGCACAATAGTAGCGATCCTATTAAAGTTGAGGGTGATGGGAAGGCTCCTGCTGGTATCTTTAAACTCATCAGTGCATTTGGATATGAGCAAAATAGATCTTTAGATATCGCCTACCAAAAAGTTGATAAAAATCTAATATGCGTTGATGATAGCAACTCAGATGTATACAATCAGATAGTAACCCTAACTCCAGTAGAGCCAAAAAGCTATGAGATAATGCGTAGAGATGACCATCAGTACCGTTTTGGTGTAGTAGTGGCGCACAATACAAGCGGCATAAAAGAGCGAGGTTCTTGTATATTTTTACATATACAAAAGAGTCCAGATAGCCCAACAGCAGGATGCACAGCTATGAGTGAAATACAACTAAGAGAGATCATAGGTTGGCTAAATATAAAAAAATCTCCCACTCTAATTCAGATACCCTCATCTGCCTCTAAAGAGACTCTTAAGCTATATCCATATCTTAAAAAATCTAAACTCCTAGCAGAGCCAATAGACTAAAACCTAAAGCCAAAATGCAGACCAGGCTCAAACAGATAGTAGTTTACGGATCTATTATCTACCTCTTTAAAAGAGTCTGGGATATTGGTGTTGATGGGCCAATAATTAAATGCTACAGATGGCTCTAAAAAACAGCGCTTATTGAAAAACTCAAAGCGATAACCGAGTCTAAGCTGAAGATATAGCTGAAAACCATCGCCTATTTTTCTATCTTTTAAATCAAAAAATTGCTGAAAAAATGGTGTTGCTTGTATCGTCGAATAGAGACCCTTCCAGTAAAACTGCTGATGACCTATGCCAATACCATAGGCTTGAATTTTACCTGGGTATGATCTACTTGAAGAGCCATATGTGCCCAGTGGCTCATAATATGTCCAGGTAATCGCCTCAACTACAATAAAACTTTTTGGCACATACTCATATCCGTAATTTAACTGAAAGTAGCGTGGAGGATCTTCTTGAGCAAAATTACCCAAGAGAAAAAGTGAACTCCCAATAGAGTGCTGTCGCTTTACATTCTGAGCTAGTAGCAACGAGTTAAATAAAATCGATAACACCATCAATAGTAAAACTCTATTTATACTCATGATATCTCCTTATATCGCTATGATAGTACAAGAAGATGAGAGAAAAATGAGATCTACGCTCTTTATGGTTTTAAGATTGGTAAAATATACAAACTATCTAATAGCTCATAGAGCCTGCGTTAAGCAGTCCTACTGAGACTGATACAAATGCCATCAATATGCCAGCAGAGACTCTATCGTCTTGAATCTGTGATCTAAGTGACACTCTACTGCTGTATCTAGTAAGAGCGTAAGCTAATGATAGCTGTATGGACATTGCCACTACTGCCCAGATCAGAAAATCCAAATATGATACCGAGCTAAGCAGCGCACTATATAGAGGGATAGAGAGTCCAAGAACTGCTCCTCCAAACCCTATAGAAGCAGCCAAATTGTTCTTATTTAAGATAAGATCATAATCATCATATGGGGTAATCTTGGCATATAGATACAAAAAGAGTACAACAACACTCACGGCGGTTACAAAAAAGAGTATAAATGCTAAAAATGAGCCTACAAACATAATCAAGTCCTTAAAAATAGTTTTGAAATTATAGCTAAATTAGGCTAATTAAGATAGCTTAACTGCTGCCTTAATAGCATTGATGTAGCTTGTAGTACTAGCTCTGTTTTTATATGCTATATCAAATGCTGTACCATGGTCTACAGATGTACGCACGATGGGTAGATTGAGTGAAATATTGATGCTCTGATCAAAATAGAGAGCTTTCAGTGGAGCTAAGCCTTGATCATGATACATGGCTACCATATAGCTATGCTTTGCAATAGCAGCTGGTGTAAATGCCGTATCTGGCACCAATGGCTCTGTGAAGATATCGGCTCCTATATGAGCATTTGCTATCTTAGCTGCTGCTGCTATCTCAATCTCTTCAGAGCCCAATACCCCACCATCTCCCGCATGTGGATTGAGGGCTAGTAGTGCTATGCGTTCTGCTTTTATGCAGCTATGCAGTGTTATTAGAAACTTAGATAGAGGCTCTTTTTTTATCTTTGAGGCTACATCTTTAAGTGGCACATGCTCTGTATATAGAGCCACAAAAAGCTTCTCACATCCAAGCATCATGATAGCATCTTGCCTAAAATATTGGCGTAAAAAATCAGTATGTCCTACAAATTTTAAGCCCGCCTTTGCCCACGACTCCTTATGTATAGGTAGGGTCACAATAGCATCAACCATCTTTGACTCTGCTAGCTCTACTGCGTTGTAAAATGAGTCATAAGAGTATCTACCACTTTTGGCATCTATAGATGATGGTTCTATGCTAAACTGCTCTGATATTAAATCTGAGAGTGTAAAACTAGATGGTATCTCTATGTTTAGCAGACTCGATGCTTGGTATAGCATCTGTTTATCTATACAGTAGACAATGTCACACATTAAGCTTATAGTACTGTGTGAGCGCAGAGCTATCTCTATGCCTACGCCATTAAGATCACCTACACTAACTGCAATCTTTCTCATCGCACAACTAGTTTTCTCATATCTTCAACAGCAGTAGCTAAACCTGTATATATAGAACGCGCTATAATACTTTGACCTATATTGAGCTCAAATATATCATCTATAGCACACATAGCAGATACATTATGGTAGTTCAACCCATGCCCAGCTGCCACTCTAAGACCTAGTAAAGATGCATGTTTTGCACTTCTAGTAAGATCATCAAGCGACTCTTTAAGGGCAACTTGAAGCTCATCGCGTGGTAGATCAAGCTCATCTATACTGTGGTGAGAGTATGCTAATGCGCTATTTAACATGGCATAGATATTGGCATATCGTCCAGTATGTAGCTCTATCATCTGCGCCTCTAATGCACATGAGTGCTCAACTTGATGTTCATCTGGATCTATAAAAAGTGAGACCTCTATATGGTTAGATTTTAGCTGCTCTATAGCATCAGACACAAGTGCACTAGAGTTAATCACATCAAGACCACCCTCTGTTGTCACCTCTTCTCTCTTCTCTGGTACAAGTGTTACTCTGTGTGGTTGCATCTGTAGCGCTATCTCTACCATCTGTGGATCAATGGAGCACTCAAGATTGATAGGTAGTGGTGATGATGTTATGATGCGTCTGACATCTTCATCTTGTATATGTCGTCTATCTTCACGAAGATGAATTGTAATCTGATCAGCTCCATTTTGAGCAACCACCCCAACTGCTTGCAGTAGCTCTGGATTATTTATGCGTCTAGCTTCACGCAAGAGTGCTATGTGGTCTATGTTGACACCTAATGCTATCTTATGATGATCGTTTTGCATAAAAATCCTTTTTAAATTCGCTAAATTTATCTGCCAATATCGCCTCTCTGGCACACTTCATAAGGTTAAGATAGTAGTGCAGATTATGCAGTGATGCCAATCTAGCATAACTGATCTCTTTAGCGCGAAATAGATGGTTTAGGTATGCTCTTGAGTATCTTTTGCATGTATAACACTCACACTCCTCATCAACAGCACTCTCATCTAGTTTGTATCTAGCACTCTTAATACTCACTCTACCTCTGCTTGTAAAGAGTGTGCCATTTCTAGCATTTCTAGTAGGCATCACACAGTCAAACATATCAACACCGCGCTCTATGTTCTCTATGAGATCTTCAGGAGTACCAACACCCATGAGATAGCGTGGCTTGTTGTCTGGCATGTGCTCTATAGTGTGCTCTACGGTCTCATACATATCTTCACTACTCTCACCAACACTAAGCCCACCAATCGCAAAGCCATCAAATTCAAGTGCACATAACTGTTTGGCTGATCTAGTGCGCCATAGCTTATCTGTACCTCCTTGGATAATAGCAAATAGATTTTGAGTAGAGTCTGCTGATTTAGTGGCATTATGATACTCTAATGACTCTTTTGCCCATGCCGTTGTACGCTCTATGCTCAATGCGATACGCTCTTGTGTAGCTGGAAGTGCTACTAGATCATCTAGTACCATCATGATATCAGAGCCTAAGTTGCGCTGTATGTCGATCACTTTAGATGGAGTAAAGTAGTGTTTTGAGCCATCTATATGACTTCTAAACTCAATACCTCCACTATCTGCTTTTGAGATATCGCTTAGGCTAAATGCTTGAAATCCTCCGCTATCTGTTAGAAAACTATTTGGATATGTACTAAACTTGTGTAGTCCACCCAACTCTTTTACACTCTTATCGCCTGGTCTTAGATACATATGATAGGTATTAGCTAGTATGATTTTAGTCTCTAGCAAATCTATCATATCACTCATATCTAAAGACTTTATACTCCCAACAGTACCAACGGGCATAAAAACAGGTGTCTGGATGGTTGAGTGTGCTGTTGTTATAGTACAAGCACGCGCACTACCACTTACTCCATCTAGCTTAAATTTCATACACTAGCTCTTAGAAGAAGATCATTATAATTAAACCTACCAAAATCTAACACAAACTCTCCGCTATGTTGCAGTATCCTCTCATCACTCCCATACGCTTGTGCAAATCTCTCCATAACTCTCTTTGTCTCATCTTCTGTATAGTGATGCTGATGCAAATAGTGCTTTAGCTCCAATTTTGGTTTTTTTAAATGGTGTTGTGATGTCAGATTGGTGCTGCCATTTAACCTATTTCCAATAAGATCTAAAAATGATTTAATCTGCTCATCTTTGCTCAAATAGACCCTCTCTATAAGATCTCTCTCATCGCGCAACATCTGCTCTTTTTGCTCGCCCGCTCTCTCTAGCTTCTGCTCAAGATGCTCTATGCGCTGTTTTAGCTCTACTATCTCATCTTTGTATATCTGCACAATCTCTAGCTGCTCTTTAGGCTGCCTATCTTGAGAGGTAAATAAAATAACAGTTTGACCACTCTCATCTATGGCTGTTTGCAAGCGATTTGCACGGATTTTGGCTCTAATCATCTGCGGGCTCATCTTAAATTTTTGTGCATACTCATCTATGCTAAGAGTCATCTATCTGCTCCTCTCTAGTCTGTAGATATCTTCTATGCTATCTGCATCAGTATGTGTTAGATAGTATCTAGTCAATAGCTGATTTAATCTATTTTGATTAAACCTCCAGAAGTGTTCGCTATCAAAATCTCTATGTGCTATCATCAGATCTGCTATCTGTTTAGAGTTGAGATTAGAGTTGTTGTGCTCACATATGACTCTAATCATTAGATCTGTAAGCTCATCTAACGACGCTCTATCTGTGTCATCATCTGCTAACGCTTCTGTTGGAAAAAATTTATATATTTTGTATATTGCCAAGCAAAATGCTAAAATAAAGACAATAAACATCACTGTTTGTAAAGACATAAGCGTATTTTAGCCAATTTGGTGTAAAATCATACAAATATTTGAAAAAAAAGGTGAGTTATGGCAGTAATTGGCATGGGTGATATCAAAAAAGGTGTTCGTCTGGAGATCTCTTCAGTTCCATATAGGGTAGTTGAGTTTCAACATGTAAAACCTGGTAAAGGGGCTGCATTTGTAAGAATGAAGGTCAAAAGCTTTATCAATGGCAAGGTGATTGACAAGACTGTACATGCAGGAGACAAGTTTGAAGTTCCTGTATTGGAGTATGCAACAATGCAGTACCTCTATGATGATGGTGAGATGTTGCAATTTATGGATACTACATCATTTGAGCAGATAGGCTTAGAGTATGATCAGTGTGAAGAGGCTATGAAGTGGCTCATAGATGAGACTCAAGTGCAGATCATATTTTACAAATCAAAAGCGATAAGTGTTGAAGTTCCAAGCGTAATGGAGTTGAGCATTACGCAGACTCCACCAAACTTCAAAGGTGATACATCTAGCGGATCTAAAAAACCTGCAACACTAGAGAGTGGTGTAGTTATTCAAGTGCCATACCATGTCTTAGAGGGTGATAAGATCAGAGTCAACACAGTAGATAGCGAATACATAGAGAAGGTAAAATAAGATGAGACCCATACACACTTCAGATGCACCAGCAGCGATAGGTCCATACTCACAAGCTATGATTCATAATGGACTTGTCTATACATCGGGACAGATTGCGCTCACACCAGATGGTGAGATGGTTAGCGATGACATAGCGCTTCAGACAAAACAGGTGCTTAAAAACTTAGAAGCTGTGCTAGTAGAAGCTAAAAGTTCACTGCAAAATGTCATAAAAACAACTATCTACTTAGCCGACATGGATGATTTTGTAGTTGTAAATGGACTATACGAGGAGGCATTTGGTACACATAAGCCCGCCAGAGCAACAGTAGCTGTAAAAACATTGCCAAAAAATGCTCTTGTAGAGATAGATGCCATAGCTACTGTAACATCTTATAGCTTTTAGAGATAGCGCTTAACCTGATCTTAAATATATTTAAGCTAAAATGCGCAAATTATTAAGATTTGGGAGCCTCTATAAAGATTTAGAGAGTTACCAGTAGACTCTTTTTGGTTGCTATATGGATATAATTATCTTCATATAGAAGTTAAAAAAGAGCTCTATCTACAGGCTATATGCCTGATCGTCATTAGTGTTTTTGCGCTGGTAACTCTCTGAGTCTTTAAGAGGTTTCTCTATCTTTATCACGAAGGAGATTTTTATGTACGCAATCATAAAAAATGGCGGCAAGCAGTATAAGGTTGAAGAGGGTGATATCATCTCTTTTGACAAGATGAGCCTAGAGGCAAAAGATAGCGTAGAGTTTAAAGAGGTTCTAGCTATACATGCTGGTGAGCTTAAAACTGGTACGCCATTTATTGCAGGTGCAGTTGTGACAGGCGAAGTTATCAATGAGATGAGAGAGAAGAAAGTTCTTATTTTCAAAAAGCGTCGTCGTAAAGATAGTAAAGTTAAACGCGGATTTCGTAGAAGCGTAACGCGTGTTCGCATAACTAAGATAGCAGCATAAGGAGAGAAAGATGGCACACAAAAAAGGTCAAGGTAGTACACAGAATAACCGTGATTCAGCTGGTCGTAGGTTAGGCGTTAAAAAGTATGGTGGTGAGAGTGTTCGTGCTGGAAATATCATAGTTCGCCAAAGAGGCACTAGAATTCATCCAGGTAAAAACATAGGCATGGGCAAAGATCACACTCTATATGCTCTTATAGATGGCATTGTTGCATTTGAACGCAAAGACAAGACGCGTAAACAAGTTAGTATTATTGCCGCTTAAGTAGAGCTTGTTGCTCTGCTTTAATTGACTTATACACCTTTTCTCTACTATTTCCACTTTTCTTTAAGATTTACCTTTGCTTAAACACCAAAATTAGTTATACTTTTATTTAGAATCTTTTTTAGTGAGGTTGCAGTTTGAGTAGATATATGGCTATTGCCGACTTTTTAACTCTATTTATAGACAATGAAGTACGAAAGTGTGGATTTAAAAAAGTTGTGCTTGGGCTCAGTGGGGGAGTAGACTCTGCTGTAGTTGCACTACTGGCACACAGAGCCTTTGGTGATGATCTCTTATGTATCAAAATGCCATCACACTACTCATCTAAAAGCAGCTTAGATGATGCTGATGAGCTCTGTGCTAAGTTTGGATTGCGAAGTGAGACTCACTCTATTGCCAAATTACTACAAACTTATGAGAACGATCAGATGAGCAGACTTAGAGTTGGCAACTTTAGCGCTAGAGTTAGAATGGCAACACTATTTGATATCAGTGCTAAAGAGGAGGCTCTTGTACTTGGCACTAGCAATAAGAGCGAGCTCATGTTGGGCTACGGTACGCTATTTGGTGATCTATCTAGCGCTATAAATCCCATAGGAGACCTCTATAAGAGTGAAATTTTTGAACTTGCACGCTATCTTGGTGTATGTGAGTCTATCATCAATAAGCCACCATCAGCAGATCTATGGGAGGGACAGAGCGATGAGGAGGATCTAGGGTACAGTTATGCTACTCTAGATGCAGCTCTTGTAAAGCTAGTTGAACATAGGGCAGCGGCAGATGAGCTTATAGCTGATGGATTTGATAAAAGATTAGTAGATCTTGTGGTTGCTAAGATCTATAAAAATCAGTTTAAGAGAAAGATGCCAATTATTGCTAAATTGACAACACGCACCATCAACCATGATTTTAACTATCCACGAGATATTACCCTTTAAGGAGATTGAGATGAAGATACCATTTTTTAAACAGAATATAGGTCAAAAAGAGCAGAGAAAGATAGAAGATATCTTAAACAATAGCACACTAGCGGTTGAGACTCTTGAGTCGAGTTGTGAGGATTTTCTTGGAGCCTCTTTTGCACTTGCAGCTTCACATGGAACAGCCGCTCTTCATCTAGCCATGCTAGCAATTGATCTTAAACGCGGAGATAAAGTTGTCTGCTCAGTCAATGCTCACCCATCTGTACCTGAAGTAGTAAGACACTTTGATGCAGAACCTATCTTTATAGATGTTGATGAGTGGACATACAATATAGATCTTGATAAACTAGAGAGCTATCTTGAAGAGCATAGCGTCAAAAAGCTAAAAGCGGTTATAGTCTCATATATTGCAGGTCAAAGTGTAGATATAGATCGGCTCTATAACATAGGCAAGATATATAATGTTAAGATAATCGAAGATGCTGCTGATGCTTTTGGAGCGACCTATCAAGGTAAACGCATAGGCTCTTTGGGTGCAGATATTACATGCTTTAGTTTTAGCCCATATCTAAAACAGAGTGTAAGTAATGGCGGTCTATTTGTGACTGATGATGAGGAGCTTTATGAGCGTGCAGCACTACTTAGAAACCATGCTATGGTCTATGATGAAGATGATCTTGGGTACATATATGATGTTGTAGATATCGGCAATAAGTACACTATGAGTCCACTTGAAGCCGCCTACAATGATGCTCAACTATCAAGAGTGCCATCAGCCATTAAACGCCAACAAGAGATAGCTGCCACATACAATGAGAAGTTAAAAGCCATCTCACACATTACACTACCAGAGGTGCATCAAGATCATAGCTACTCAAACTATATCATCAAGATAGATAAAAACCGTGACTCTTTTGCAAAATCAATGTTAGACTCTGGCATTGAGACAGGGCTTCACTATATACCACTACACCTTATGAGCTACTACAAGAGCAAATACTCACTACGGATCAATGATTTTCCAGTAGCTCTTCGTAACTTCCAGCAGGTGTTATCGCTACCTATATATGAGGCTCTAAGCGATAAAGAGGTAACATTTATCTGTAAGACTATCATAGAGATAGCTGACAAACGGGTTTGAGACGATTTTTTATCTTATGGGGTGAGCAGTACCTCTACTCTCCAACCCCTCTACAAAAACTACTATCAACCCTACTACTACCGATAAGTTATCTATATTGTGCTTTAGCATTTTTGCGCTATCGACTAAGTCTGGAACTCGATCTAGGGGTGCCCATTGTTAGCATCGGTAACTTAAGTGTTGGTGGAAGTGGCAAGACGCCACTCACTAGCGCATTGGCACAAAGATATAAACATAGTGCAATTATATTGCGTGGATATGGGCGCAAAAGCAGAGGTCTTCAGGTAGTAAGTGATGGTAGCAGTGTGCTATGTAGCGTTGAGGTAAGTGGTGATGAAGCCATGGAGTATGCTCTTAGAGTACCATCATCTATCATCATAGTCAGCGAAGATAGAGTCAAGGGTATCATAAAAGCTAAAGAGCTTGGAGCTAAAGTTATATTTTTAGATGATGGGTACAGTAAACATAACATCAAAAAACTTGACATCATCATAGAGACTAACACTATATCTAATAGATGTTTACCATCAGGCGCATATCGTGAACGGCTATATAGCAACAAAAAAGCTCTAATTATAAGAGATGGCGTAGAGTTTAAAAGGGTAGTTAAGATCAAAAATCCAGATGATCACATGGTGCTAGTAACTGCCATAGCTAGAGCAGATAGGCTAGATAAATATCTACCTCAATTAAAAGGTAAGTACTACTTTGAAGATCACCACTATTTTACTCTCAAAGAGTTACAAGATGCTCTAGACAATAGTAGCGCAGATAAAATCCTGACAACTCTCAAAGATTATGTTAAAATGCGCCAGTTTGATTTAGAAATAGCTATTATTGAGCTTGAGATTGAGCTCAATAAAAGTCTAATCAATAGTGTCGATAGCTACATAAAGGAGCAGATATGAAAACCAAGATAGATACAGTCAAAACACTACTAGAAGCACTCCCTTTCATAAAAGATTTTAGCGAACAGATAGTTGTCATAAAGTATGGTGGAGCAGCACAAAAAGATGAGAGCTTAAAGGCAAAGTTTGCCAAAGATATACTGCTTATGTACTTAGTTGGCATACGCCCCATCATAGTACATGGTGGTGGTCCAAAAATCACACAGATGCTAGACTCACTTGGAGTAGCTACTGAGTTTATAGATGGACAACGCGTAAGTACACCTGAGGTGATGCGTGTTGTTGAGATGGTACTTTGTGGTGATATCAACAATGAGATAGTGTCACTCCTAAACGCACATGGCGCTAGAGCTGTTGGGCTCAATGGCAAAGATGCACACTTCATAACAGCAAAGCCAAAAGATAGCGCCAAATGGGGTCTAACAGGCAACATAGATAATGTAAAGGCTACAGTAGTGCAGCGAATGATAAATGAGAAATTTATCCCTGTGATCGCCCCCATAGCAGCATCAACAACCGCTGGACATCCAGGCTACAATATCAATGCAGACCTATGCGCTTCACAGATAGCTATTGCGCTTAAAGCAAAAAAAGTGATCTTTATGACTGATACTACAGGAGTTTTAGACTCAGACGGCAAGCTTATATCAACAGTAGATAAAGCAAGATTAATAGAGCTTAAAAATAGCGGGACCATACATGGGGGCATGGTGCCAAAAGTAGATGCCTGCAAAGAAGCGATAGATGGCGGGGTACAAAAAGCTCACATCGTAGATGGTCGCATAGAGCACTCAATCTTACTAGAGCTCTTTACTGAAGATGGTATTGGCACACAGATAGTGTCCTAAACTTACCTAAAAACCTTTTTGTAAAATGAAAAATATAGACAATGCAATATGGACAGAAGATCTAAGATCGATAGAGTGGGGTGAACTATCTACCCTGTATCAGATAGCACTACTAGGAGACAAATCACCCAATATGCTAAAAAAAGTGTTTAAAAATAGCATGTTTACATATTTTATTTATGACAACAACAAACTTATAGGTGCAGGTAGAGCATTGGCAGATGGTGCAGATAGTGCTTATCTTTGTGATATCGCTATACATCCTGAGTATCAAGGTATCGGACTTGGCAAAGAGATAACTAAAAAACTGCTTGATTGTGTAAAGAGTTACAATAAAATTATTCTTTTTGCAAGTATCGGGAAAGAGGGATTTTACTCAAAGTTAGGTTTTGCAAAGATGACTACTGCTATGGCTATATTTAAACACCAAGAGCGTGTTATGGAGATAGGATTGATAGAAAAAGATGAAATTTAAAGAGTTTTACAAGTAGCTCTTTTTTACCTTACTCTTAATATATCGCTATTTTTGTTACATGTTTAACTGATTTTTCAAAATATTTTTGTTTAACTTTTAGATACTCTTTATCAGCAAAAAACAGATTCATAGAGTCCTTATCTAAAAAAGAGATTAAAAACACTCTATTGATTGGATCATCCGTTTTGGATTTAAGAGCCTTTGAAATTATAAAATCATACTCAAAGTTGCCACCATAGCTTTTAAGAATTGACATATTATTTAATCCTTATTTTTTCAAAAAATACTTTATAAAGCGAAATTAGATGCAACCATATAAATATAGGTGCAGCAAAAAATACTGCTAAAAACAGATTGTGTCCCGAACCAATATCCCCTAGTATAACAAA
>JAMONY010000081.1 GCA_027066325.1 Helicobacteraceae bacterium
GGGCAGTTCCATGTGCAGTATTGGCACCCAATACATACATCATCATCGTGAAAAACTATGCCGTTGTCAAGTTTTATATAAGAGGAAGTAGGACATCCTTTAAGACACTCAGGATCTATACAGTGATTACAGCTCATTGAGTTTAGCATCTGAGTGAACATAGGGAACTCTCCACCCTCCATCTCACCAACACGACGCCATTTTATATCAGCAGGGTTATTGTTTTGCTCATTACAAGCAACTTCACAACATCTACATCCTACACATTTTACAGCGTCAAAATGAAAACGGTACTGTTCGTCATCTTTTAGCGGTGGAATATCTATGGAGTAAGAACCACACTGCATTAGTGTGTCTGCTTTATGGTCTATAAAACTCTCTAACGGTGTTTGCAAAACTCTAGCTCCATCTATTTTTAGACTAATTATATCAGTAATTATTGGACTTGTTAGAGCTATTATGTATATTTTTTAAGCAAAAAATATTATTTTATGTATATTTTATAATCACTCTACAAGATTAAATGAGCACTTCAAAGAGTTGTCTTCTCTTACAAACTCTACTGGATAGGCTAGCTGTAGCTGCCAAGGTGCATCTTCTAAAGATGAGATAAGCTCATAAAATGCTCTTGGTGAATCTATAAGCAGATCTATCTTAAACTTCAGAGTCTTCTCATTTAGCTCACTAACAGTTAGATTAGATCCATATAGATTGTTAAAATAGCTCTCTACCTCTTGTAGTTGTGGTGGTGGGGTAGTTGCATCAGTTAGGACAACTGATGACTTGATCTTGATCTGCTCCTCTATATTTTCACTCTTTTTAAGTTGTGTCTCGTATATATTGTTGAGATCTTGGTACTTATGTAGTCGTGGCAACACCAACAAATAGAGTACTAAAAAGATCAAACATAGTGCTGATGCTAGTGCCAACATTAACTCTTTTCTACTCTTATACTCTACAACCTTCATTGTGTGCTCTTTGGTGTTGAGATGATAACTCTAAACTCTCTATCTTGTGCATAGAAGAGTCTCACTTTTGGATACTGCTCTCGCAAAGGTATCACAAACTCATGCTCTAAGACTCTTCTGTTATTGCTGATGCCACTTAAGACTATCTGATACATACCAAACTTAGCACTCTTAAGAGTTACGCTATCTGGCACAAAGTCCAATATCTGTTCGATCTTATTGAGCTTCTCTCTCTGCTGTGATCTATCTAACTCTTTTTGAGGTAGGTGTTGTTGAGTAGACGCATAGAGTCCTTGTTGCAAAGATTCGCTCTTCATAGCTTCTATTTTTGATGTTAGTTTTCTATTTTCACTACTTAAAACAGTGCTAACAAGTGCCATTAAGGCGATCAATACAGAGCATACAATAAGTACCACTTTTGTAGTTTTACTGATTGGTGATTTGTCCCTACTCTTAAGAAAACTGTGGCTCATAACCTAGCTCCTTTGCTCCAGCTATCGCACATAGTTGTGCTGGCAAAACATCAATAAGTGTTGCATCAACAAGCAACAATTTGCTCAAAGAAGCTCTAAGCTGTTCTGCGCTATCTGATGCATCTGCTATATAAACATGCTCTATAAACTCACCCTGACAACACGGTCTACTGTAGTACTTATTTAACATATCTGCGATCTGCAAGCTCAAATCACCGCTATTGACATCAAACTGCTTAGCAGCCCTAAGTGAAGACTCCTTGGCTATAACAAGGCTAGCACTATCTTTAAGATAGAGTATATATATGGAGTGTGCACTACTCATCTTCTCTTTAAATATAAGATGGATTAGGCTAAATGGTATATAGATCATATCTGGTGCAATATTTTTAAATCGCTCGATCATGGTGGCGTATGCCTCTTCATCAAGATAGTTCATCCACTCTTCATCTATACATATAGTTCTACTGTTGCCTACAGAGCGGTTGTTGAGCATAGCTTTTGAGAGTATACAAGTAGATAGAGCTCCTTGTCGCAGATCTGTGTTAAGAAGTGATGTGTAGCAGTATGGTGTTAGATCATGAAACTTTTGCAAATATGCAACAAGGGATTCAAGGGACTCATCAAATATAAAAGAGCTCTCCTCTAGCTCTATATCGGAGTGGTTTTTAAACCTCAACACACTCACATATATTGTGCCACCATCTACATATATGCCGATAAAACACTTTACATAGAACGAACTAAGCATCATCATCCATGCAGAGAGGGTGTGCTTTTTGATAGTTCTTAAGCTTCATAGATGAGCTTAACTTAGTGTATATCTGTGTTGTTGCCATAGATGAGTGTCCTAGTAGCTCACTCACATCGGAGATGCGCGCATCATGCTGCAAAAGCTCTGTAGCATATGAGTGGCGAAGTTGGTGTGGTGTTGCTCTCAAGCCTACCCTTTTAAATGCTAAATTGAGCATGTATCTTAAACTATTTTCGCTTAAGCGCTTATTGGCTATTGAACATAGATAGACCGCGGGTTTATATATAGATATAAACTCATCTAATACCACCTTGGTGCTATCTAGCAGAGGGATATCGCGCATTTTTGTCCCCTTGCCAACTACCCTCACCCACTCTTGTGTCATATCGTTAAGACGCAAAGCATAGAGCTCACTTATACGCAATCCAAGTGTATACAACATCACTATAATCATGCGCTCTTTAATGCTAGCCTTAGCCAACGCCTCTAAAATTGCTGAGTGGTTTATAGGCTTTGGTAGAGTTTTTGGGGTTTTGATGCTATCTGCTGAGAGAAGAGACACCTCGATACCATCTTGCTCTATAAACTGCACAAAGCTACGCCAAGTACTAAGCTTTCTAGCAATAGTTTTTGGTTTTAAAGATGCTATCTGCAACCTGTATGCCATAAGGTCTATACTGAGTAACTCATTTTCATAACTGACCTCAACCTTCGATAAAGAGCTCTGTAAAGTCTCATTATAGCTCTTTACCGTTAGATTAGAGTAGCCTCTAATATCGTACAGATAGTCTAAAAAATCTAGCCTATAGCTATCTAAAGAGCGCATATTTGATCCAACTGCTCTTTAACAACTCTTTTAGCATCATCAAGAGAGACTCCAGATAGATCTATGGGCTCTGATGCGTAGAAGTCTATAGTTCCAAATGGTTTTGCTATCTTAAACTTATCCCAACTACTTAACTGCCAATATCTTGAGGTCTTTGTGCCTAAAACTACAACTTTTGCCCCACTCTTTTGAGCCATCATCACAACTCCATCAGAGAGCTCTCTGCGTGGTCCACGCGGTCCATCTGGAGTCACTGCAACATCATAACCACTCTTTAAGGCAGATATAGCGCCCACAAGTGCTCTAATAGCTCCGCGACTAGTTGAGCCACGAATAGTCTCAAATCCAAAATAGCTGATAGATTTAGCGATTAAAGAGCCGTCAAAATGTTCTGATATGACCACCTTTATAGCTGTTTTTTGGCGAAACTTAGAGTAGACAAATGGCTGTAGTAGTAGATCTTCATGCCATACAGCAAAAATAACACCATGTGATGGGATCGTTAATGGAAGATGAAACCTACATCTACTTGTGTAGTATATAAACCGCATAGCTAAAGCTGCGATAGGTGGCACAATAGATAGTGCCAATGTTCGCAATAGCTTCTTTCTCTTAGACAACTCTACCCTCACAAGAGAGCCTTGCCACCTTTGTAATCAAGACATCTACGATCTCTCCAAGCAGATTTTCACTACCTTTGACTTTAACAAGCAGATTATTATCACTTCTGCCAGCCACAAATCCATCTGAGCGCAACTCCTCAAAATATACACTATATACACGATTTAAGTGAGCTTTGCTCTTCTTATCTAACATCTCATCATGCATCTCTTGCACTCTCTTTAGACGCTCTTTAGCAACAGCCTCATCTACAACACCGCTAAAATTAGCAGCCTCTGTTAATGGTCGTGGTGAGTACTTAAAGCTAAACATCTGCTCAAAACTGGCATCTCTTACAACCTCTAGTGTCTGTTCAAAATCATCATCACTCTCGCCTGGAAAAGCCACAATCACATCTGTACTAATGCTAACATCTTTTACTGTTGATCTAATCTTGTCGATACGGTCTAAAAACCACTCTTTAGTATATCCACGCTTCATAGCGCGTAAGATTTTAGTCGATCCGCTCTGTAGTGGAACATGGATAGATTTGCATATTTTATCATTGGAGGCAAACTCCTCTATAAACTCATCATCCATATGGAATGGGTGAGGAGAGGTAAAGCGAATACGCTTTAATCCATCAATACTACTCACTCTACGCAATAGTTCAGTAAAGTTTATGCTCTCCTTGTTAGATGTAAAGCGACGACCATAATTGTTGACATTTTGTCCCAATAAAAAGATCTCTTTAGCACCGCTATCGACCGCTTTTTTAACCTCCAACAGTATAAGGTCTGCTGGTATAGAGATCTCCTCTCCACGCGTTTTAGGCACTATACAGAAGGTGCACTGCTTATCACAACCTATAGAGATATTGATAAATGCTTTGTATGGTGATGAGCGAAATTCACTAAATGCAAACTGTGACTCATCATAATCTACATCAACTTCAACCGCTCTGTCTCTATGTAAAACTTCGGTAATTTTTGATACATTTCTAGCTCCAAGCACAAAGTTTACATATGGAGCTCTTTTTATAATCTGTTCACCCAAATGTGAAGCTGTGCAGCCACAAACACCTATCTTTGCACCATCTTTTTTCTTGATATTGAGTGCTCCTAATTCGGAAAATAGCTTATGCACTGGCTTCTCACGAACTGAACAAGTGTTAATCAAGATTAGGTCTGCACACTCCACCTCATCTGTTAAACTATACTCCTCTTTTTGAGACAGCTCTGCTATCATCCGCTCACTATCGCGGACATTCATAGCGCATCCAAGAGTTTCGATAAAGAGTTTTTTCATCTAGCTAGAGTATATGTATCTCATAAGCATACTCATCATCAGAGAGACCAAATCTCACCTCTCTCATATAGAAGTTTTTACCACTTTGCTCAAAGTGCTCTTGTAGTGCCAACAGATCTTTATGTGTATTTTCACGATCTAGATACAAGATAGATGAGCCATCTTTGCTAATCATCTGCTCTATCTTCTTTAAATCTATCGCCTTTGCCTTTTTATTGAGTTCACTACGCGCCAGTTTGATATCCACTACAGATCCTTTGTCTTTATATATTCGCGATTATAACCTCTATATGATTAAGTTTACATTAAAAGCTTTTAGATATAATTTCACTCTTTTCTGTAAAAAATCACAAAACTATGCTCACAAAACTAGCTTTTTATAGAATAACACCAGACAGCAAGGATTACTCATGGAGAAAATATTAGATATCATAGACTCAATAGCCAACGAAAAAGCCCTAAGCGTACAGAGGGTCAAAGAGGCGCTATGTACAGCATTTGTTCAGAGTGCTAAAAAACTGATCAATAGAGACTTAACATTTGCAGCAGAGATAGATGAAGAGTCCAAATCTATAAGAGTGTATCAGATCATAACAGTTGTTGCAGACTCAGATGAACGCCTAGATGGTGAAAATGCAGATGCCTACATAAGCCTATCGCGCGCAAAAGATGAGGCAGATGCAGATATAGAGCTTGAAGATGAGCTTCAGATTGAGCACAACATAGAGTCTCATGGCAGAACTGCGGCAGCAACACTCTTTAGAGAGATAGAGTACCATGTGCAACGCGCTGTTGAAGATGATCTATATACAAAATATAAAGATAAAATTGGTACGCTAGTATCTGGAAGAGTGACGCGTGTTGATGCTGCTCAAAGGACATTTATAGAGATGGATGAGATCCGTGCTGAACTACCTATGAAGAGCCGTATTAAAGGTGAAAAATTTAGTGTGGGTGATGTAGTCTCTGCTGTTGTGCGTCGTGTAAATATCGATAAAGCAGATGGCATAAGCATAGAGTTATCGCGTACTTCGCCTAAATTTTTGGAGGAGCTACTAAGGCTTGAAGTACCTGAGATTAGCGATAACCTTGTTGTAGTTGAAAAGTGTGCACGCATACCAGGAGAGAGAGCAAAAATTGCTCTCTACTCTACACACCCTCAAATAGATCCAGTTGGTGCTACTGTTGGTGTTAAAGGTGTACGCATTAACGCTGTTAGCGAAGAGATACTTGGTGAAAATATAGACTGCATAGAGTACACCACTGTGCCTGAACTATTTATCTCAAGAGCAATGAGTCCTGCTATCATAAGCTCTGTGGTTGTAGAGGGTGACCCATCAGATAAAAATAGCAACGCAAAAGCTATCATTACTCTATCGAGTGATCAAAAATCTAAAGCTATAGGCAGAAGTGGTATCAATATCAGATTAGCTTCTATGTTAACAGGTTATACCATAGAGCTTGTAGAGAGTGAAAGTGGTGATCTAGCAACACATACAGATGAGAGAAAAGATGATATCTCATCACTAGAAGCACTTTTTGGTGATTAGAGACTATTTTTATGAAAATGAGCAATATCCGAACTCTTCTATATTTGTCCATACTGCTATTTGCAACTAGCTGTGGATATCGCCCTATTGGCATAGCCACTACGCCTATCTTAGAAGGTAGTATCAGTACTTATGTCAAGATATCTATGCGTGATCCTGACAATACAGTTCTGTTAAAAGATGCTCTTGATCGTGCTGTTGTACAGAGCTTTAAGAGCTCATTAACAGACAAAGATAGTGCAAAAACCCATCTTATCATCTCGCTAGAAAATAGCGAATTTATACCTATTAGGTACGATAAAAATGGCTATATTGTCTCATACCGTGCAATAATCAGTCTACATATTTTACGCACAACTAGCAATAAAACTAAAAGTTACCACACAGAAGGCTCATACCACTTCAATATAGAACCAAGTGCCATCATCTCCGATAGATCACGATTTGAAGCCATAGATCAAGGGGCTCAAAAAGCGCTCGATAGCTTTGTTGCGCAAGTTGTCTCTGAGGGAGCATCGCTCTAGATGGATTATCTAAGCTTTTTAGAGTCCAAGCCTCTCTACTATAACAAGATAGATACTAAACGATTCCCAACAATCTATAAAAAGCTCAAACTTGATCTAAAAGCTACAACAAGTATCCATATAGTAGGCACAAACGCAAAAGGTTCAACTGGTAGATTTATAGCCTCTGCTCTGCATAGTGCAGGGTACAGTGTAGCTCACTACAGCTCACCACATATACTAAAATTTAACGAACGAATCTGGCTAAATGGGGCTGATATTGATGATATCAGACTTCAAGTAGCACATGAAAAGCTACTTGGCTTGCTAGATGCACAAAGTGCCGATAGGCTAAGCTATTTTGAGTATACCACCCTACTTTTTGTTGTTGTTGCTACGGAGTGTGACTATGCTGTTGTAGAGGCTGGTCTTGGCGGAGAACATGATGCTACAGCATCACTTGAGTATCAACTATCTATCTTCACCCCTATAGACTTAGATCATCAAGCGCTCCTAGGAGACACCATAGAGCAGATCGCTACAACTAAGCTACGCTCTATGGCAGAGGTGGCAATTGTCTCGCCGCAGCCTCATGCTATAACAGAGACTATAGCTCTGCAGATAGCCAAAGAGGGGGACTCTAAGATCTTAAAAGTAGAAAACCTGTTGCAAAAAGATGATATAATAACGCTTTTAAAAGTAGCTACCAAACATGAGCTTCCAGAGTACATGTATGATAACCTACAACTAGCAGCTGCTGCTCTAAACTACCTAAACATAGAGTTTAATAGTAACAGTTTTGATACGCGCCTATTTGGAAGATTGAGTAAAATTGGAACAGATATCTACCTTGATGTTGGTCACAATGCTCTTGCGGCTCAAGCAATAGCTGATGAGTTTAAAGGCAAAAAGATCAATCTTATCTACAACACTCTTGAAGATAAAGAGTATGAGGTGATACTTAAGATCTTAAAGCCAATCATCAAAGAGGTTTTGATCATAGATATTGATGACAGAAGAGCTGTTGATACTCTAGCACTTCATGGTGTGTTAGAGCATCTAAATATAACATATAGAGAGTTTACTAACATAGCTCCTGATGAGAAGTACCTAATCTTTGGCTCATTTAGCGTAGCTGAAGCATTCTTAAATAGATATAGGAGTTTTGTTGATCAAAATTGAACCTAAAGTACCATACGCTCTAGTAGTTATATTGGTAGCCATACTTGCATCTACTGCTCACCAAGCCTTTAAAGATCTCTCATCTCAAGAGGAGCTAAAAGCAGATCTGATCAAAAAACAGCAAGAGAGAATTTTAGAACTTGAAGAGGGCATGGCTGTGCAAGATCAAGAGCTACTTCTAGCAAAATCACAGATAAATGCTATTGAGATCTCTTTGGGTCTTAAACAAGATGTTCAAGTCTCTCTTCAAACAAGACTAAATCTAGCTCTTAAAAGCTCAAAAGATAGAGCTCAGATGCTCAAGCTCATACCTAGCGGCTCACCCGTAATATATAAAGGCATAAGCAGTCGCTATGGATATCGCAAACACCCCGTCACCAAAAGAAGGGCTCTGCATCGCGGAACGGACCTAAAAGCCAACATAGGCACTCCAGTCTACGCAACAGCTGATGGCATTGTAGAGTCTGCACATACAGTCAGAGGTTTTGGACGCTTAGTAGAGCTAGATCACGCTTATGGATTTAAGAGTCGATATGGGCATCTTAGTAAAATAGCTGTAAAAAAAGGCTCAGTTCTAAACAAAGGCGACCTCATAGGCTATAGTGGTAACAGTGGCATAAGCACAGGCGCACACCTTCACTATGAGGTAAGTTTTGTACGCCAATCTCTCAACCCATACTGGTTCATAAAATGGGAACAGGATAACTTTGATGAGATTTTTGCTAAAGTTAAACGGGTGACTTGGGATCAGATTTCAAGTGATATCGCCCTTAAAGATAGCGACAGATTTATAGTGCTCTCAGACTCTTCAGACTAACACATGCAGGCTAAACTTTACGAATATATTCTAACCCACACAGCTCTACCAGAGATACTCATATGTGAAGATGACAATGAGGCATCACAGCTATCAGATCTATGTAAATACCTCAATATCGAACATGTTGTTTTTGCAGATTTTAGAGCACTCTATCTAGATGACTTAAGAGCCTTTAAAGAGGAGCTAGTTCAGATCTGTGACTCTCTAAGATTGTACTATAGAGCAGATAAAAAACCTCTTATCATCTCTCCTATCAAGAGCCTGCTATATCCACTTCCAGATGAAAATTTACTACAGACTCAAACCATAGAGTTCGCCTCAATACTTCAGATAGAGAGCTTTAAACAGCAGCTACTCCACTGGGGTTATAGCTTTGTAGATCTTGTTGAAGTTGAGGGTGAGGTATCTTTTAGAGGTGATATTATAGATCTATATGTTATGGGTACTGAGTATCCATATCGCATCAGTCTCTTTGATGATGAGATAGAGCAGATCTACCCCTTTGACCCACAAACTCAACTCAAATGTAGCGATGAGATCGATAGCTTTGAGCTCAGTGCTGCTCTATTTAGTCTTGACGCTAGCTCCTATGAGAAACTAGAACATAAGATACACAACTGCAATAGCGATAGTTTTGTAAAAGATATAGATTCACTTGGATTTTGGCATCTAGATAGCTATGCCAAAGATATCTTAGAGCATAAACATGCCATATATGTCAAACCTCTAGGACAGATTATTGATGAATCATTTGCTCTAAACAAACCTCAAATTGAGAAGAGTAGGTTTACAGATATAGAGACCATAGCAGAGTACAATAGAGTTAAACCTCTTGTTGTAACTGATCTATCAACCCTACTCCAAGTCCACAAAAACCTCAAGCAGACTATCATATCTTCAAGTAGTGCGCAACTAAAACAGCATGGGCTATATGATAGAGATAACATTACCATAAAAGATGGTGCTGAGATAGTCAACCTTATTAGTGATACTGAACTTATTGTATCTCTAAATAGACCATCACAAAAACGGCGTCGTCGCAATACCACTATACTACTTGATGATCTGCGTCCAGGCGACTACATAGTCCACGAAGATCACGGTGTTGGCATATTTGATGCCATTGAAAAAGTCAATATCTTAGGTGGCATGCGTGACTTTATAGCACTCTCATACCATGGAGGAGATAGAGTTCTTATACCTGTAGAAAATCTAGATCATATCGATAGATACATAGCCAATTCAGGCTCACTGCCCGTACTAGATCGACTTGGAAAGGCAAGTTTTGCCAAACTAAAAGATAAGGTCAAAAAACGGTTATTTGAGATCGCCTCACAGATAACAAGTACTGCTGCTGCTAGAGCACTACTGCAAGCTCCTATCTTACAGATAGATCCAAAAGAGCTACAAGATTTTCAGAGCAGATGTGGGTTTGTATATACTGATGATCAGGCAAAAGCGATAGATGCTATAGTAGATGAGTTATGTAGCGCTCAAGTCATGGATAGGCTTTTAAGTGGAGATGTAGGCTTTGGCAAGACAGAGGTTGCTATGAATGCTATGTATATTGCCGCACGCTCAAAGTACCAATCAGCAATCATAGTACCAACCACACTACTTAGCTCTCAACACTTTACATCACTCAAAGAGCGTTTTGCACCATACGATTTTCATATAGCCAAATTAGATAGATTCATTAGTACTAAAGAGAAGCGTGAGGTTGAGGCTGGGTTAAAAGATGGCTCCATTGATATGGTTGTAGGAACCCATGCGCTATTTGGCAAAGAGTTTAAATCTCTTGGGTGTGTCATCATAGATGAAGAACATAAGTTTGGTGTAAAACAAAAAGAGAAGCTCAAAGAGCTATACGACAAAACACATCTACTCACCATGAGTGCCACCCCAATACCACGCTCACTCAATCAGGCTCTAAGCTCCATAAAGACACTTAGCTCGCTCACAACAGCTCCTCTTGAGCGCAAAGGTGTTAGAACCTTTGTAAAAACATATAGCCCAAAACTACTAAAAGAGGTGATTTTACGCGAATTGCGTCGTGGTGGACAGCTATTTTATATCTATAACTTCATAGATCATCTACCTATCAAGATGGGTGAGTTAAATGCTCTTCTACCAGACCTACGCATACTGATGTTACACTCACGCGTAAGTGTAGCTCAAACACAAAAAGGTCTGCTAGACTTTGCAAACAGAGAGTATGACATACTACTAGCCACCTCTATCGTAAGCTCAGGTATACACATGCCACAAGTCAACACAATGATAGTAGATGGTGCAGATAGATTTGGTATCGCAGACCTGCATCAGTTGCGTGGACGCGTTGGAAGAGGTGCGGTAGAAGGATTTGCTTACTTCATTGTAGAGGACAAAGAGCTCATTAGTGATGAGGCAAAAAAGAGGCTTTTAGCGCTAGAGTCAAACTCATTTTTAGGTAGCGGATCAGCATTGGCATACCACGATCTTGAGATCCGTGGAGGTGGAAACTTAGTAGGAGATGCTCAAAGTGGGCATATCAAAAATATAGGTTATTCACTCTATCTAAGACTACTAGAAGATGCTATAAGAGAGCTTAGCAATACCAAAGAGATCAAAAAAGTTAAAGTTGATATCAAGCTATCTATCAATGCTTATATTAGTGATGAAGTAGTACAAGAAGATAGATTAAGATTAGAGCTATATAGACGACTTAGTCAATGTGAAAATAGTACAGAGGTCTATAAGATAGAAGAGGAGATAGAGCAGAGATTTGGCTCCATAGACACGCCAACAAGACAGTTTTTAGAGCTTGTGGTAATCAAACTGCTAGCTCTTATAAAAGATATCACCTCTATCAGTAACTATGGGCAAAATATAACTCTAACAGATAAAAATCAGAATAGACAGACCATAAAAGCACCTAGTAAAGACGATGATGATATCATCAAAACTCTACTAATCCATCTAAGGTCTACATAAGACTCTTAGCGTCGTCTACCACCACTATGTCTTCGCTCTCCCGACCTACTGCTACTACTAGAGCCTCCACTTCTACGACGATGGTGTCTTGATCTACTTCTATTGCCGCCGCCTCTATTGCCATTGCGCTCCATAGCCTGCATGATCTTCTCTAGTCGTTGAGGTGCTATGCCTATGTTGTTTGGACCCTTAACATCTGTATGTTTCATAAGTAGTGAGATCAGTTTATGTATGATCTGAGCTTGATCTAGATCTTCACTAAGTGCTTCAGAGATCTGAGAAGCCTCATCAAAAATCTTCTGATGCTCTATCTGCTCTATGAGCACATTGAGTTGCTTAGACTGTACTTGTGATTTTGTTGGTATAAACTGTTGAGCCATATCAGAGCCTACTATCTTGCGTATACGCTGTAGCTCTTTAAACTCCATAGGCGTAACAAGTGTGATAGCTATGCCTTTTTGACCAGCCCTACCTGTTCTGCCTATGCGGTGTACATATGACTCTGGATCAAATGGTATATGGTAGTTAAAAACATGTGTAATATCGTTAATATGGATACCTCTAGCTGCTACATCAGTAGCTACCAATATATCTACCTTGTTATCTTTTAAAGATTTAATAACAGCCTCTCGTTGGCGCTGCTCCATATCTCCATGAAGACCTTTGGCGTTATATCCTACAGATGAGAGCACTGTGCTTAGACGATCTACCTCTCGCTTGGTACGACAAAAAAGTATCGCTTTATCAAACTCTTGAGCATCCAACAGTCTAATAGCGGCATCATCACGCTCGCTCTCCTCTATGACATAGTACTGCTGCTCTATATCTTTGTTAGTTGTCTCCTCTTTTGTTATGGAGATAAATGCTGGATTGTTTAGTATACGCTGAGCTAGTGCTTTGATCGGTGGAGGCATCGTTGCTGAAAACAGTAGAGTCTGGCGCTCTGATGGCAAGTACTCAAAGATCTCATTGATATCATCTAAAAATCCCATATCTAGCATCTCGTCTGCCTCATCAAGCACTACTGTTGTTGGGCAGAAGTTTTTAAGCATGTTTCGACTCAATATATCCTTAAGTCTGCCTGGAGTGGCTATGACTATCTGCGCTCCTCGTTCTATAAGACCTATCTGTCTATTGTACGAACTTCCGCCATACACTGTAACCGTTCTAGCGCCTAACTTTTTACCATACTTAAATATCTCATCACTCACCTGATTTGCAAGTTCACGCGTTGGAACTATCACTAACACTTCAACTCCATCTGAAAGACTCATGTTGTGAAGAAGAGGTAGACCAAAAGCAGCAGTTTTACCTGTACCTGTGTGTGCTTGACCAACTACATCTCTACCATCAATTATAAGCGGTATCGCCTCTGCTTGAATCGGACTAGGAACTTTAAACCCTGCATAGGCGATGCTCTGCATGATCTCTGACTTTAAGTTAAAACTCTCAAATGTTACTTGATCGTTTTGGATTGTTTCATTACTCATTACTCTCACTTTATAAAATGGACACCACAAAAAGGAACCACTTTACAATTTCAGAAAAAGTTCTCAAAGAGGGCGTAGCTAAGAAGGTATCCAAAGATTTTTCGCAATTATAGCACAATTGTCAACATTTTTTGGCTAAAATAGCACAATGAAAAAAGAGCTTCTTATGATATTGATACTAACAGCCATCTTTAGTGGGTGTGCAAAACAGCTTCCTGTAAGCAACATGAGCGCGTCATACTGGTATGAAAGAGTAGCATCTAGCATAGCCAAAGGCAGACTAGATCAAGCAGACAAGGCGTACACATCACTTCAGAGTGAGCATACTGGATCCATACTGCTACCTGAAGCCACACTTATGTTAGCAACTGCACATATAGATGAGGGTGAGCATCTACTAGGAGAGTACTATCTTGATGAGTACATAAAGCGCTATGCTAATGAGAGAGAGAGACAGAGTGCTGAGTTTATGAAAGTGAGATCAAGCTACCTATCCATACCAAACACGCGTCGAAATCAAGCTCTTATAGAAGAGAATATCCAAAAAGCTAAGAACTTTCTAACACTCTATCCAGATAGCACATATAGAGCGCAAGTTGAGACCATCATAGTCCGTCTTACTTTAGCATCTGTAGCACTTGATGAGTCTATAGCATCTCTTTATGAGAGACTAGATAAGCCATCTTCAGCAGAGTATTACCACAATAAACAGAACTTTAACTGGATAGATAAAGAGAAGCTAGAGCCAGCTGAAGGTAGATGGTACACTAAGATATTTGAAGGCGACGGCACAAGTAGTTGGTATCAGTTTATGATACCAGATACAAAAAGTGTCGTCTCAAGAAACAACTAAGGTCAATAGAATGCAACTAGACAACTACACATCATTTCCAACACAACTGCCTGTTATCTTTGAAGATACGCTATTTTTATATCCATTTATGATTGTTCCGCTCTTTTTAGAAGATGAGAACCTAGAGGCGATAAACTATGCTCTAGAGCATGACACGCTCATAGTAGTCTGCCCAACCAAAGAGGGTAGAGAAGGTGAGAGAGAGTATGATGCTCTATATGGAGTAGGCGTTGTAGGCTCTATCATGCGAAAAGTTGCTCTACCAGATGGTAAAGTTAAGATAGTTTTTCAAGGTTTATCAAGAGCATCTCTGATTGAGAAACAAGATGAGTTACCACTTAGGGCTTTAGTAGACACTATAGAGCCTATAAGTGCCAATCAGGTTAAGATGGATGCTATGCTAGAAGTTGTGCGTGAAAATGTTAGAAATTTAGCTCAAGTTAGCAACTACTTCCCACCAGATCTACTAAGAACCATAGAAGATACTCAAGACTATAACCGCATAACTGACTTAGTGTGTAGCATACTAAAAATCGCAAAACACAAAGCCTTTGAGATGTTTATAGAGCGCGATAGCGAGAAGAGAGTTATGCTTCTTATAGAGTTTCTCATAGAAGAGGTAGAGGCATTTAGACTTCAAAAAGAGATTCGTACTAAAGTAAATCACAAGATGGATCAGATCAATAAAGAGTATTTTTTAAAAGAGCAACTCAAAGAGATTCAACATGAGCTAGGTGTTGACAACCAGCGCAATGAAGAGATAGAGGAGTATCGTAAAGAGCTAGAGCTTAAAAAGAGCCATATTACAGAGGATGCGCACAAAGAGATCTCAAAACAGATCGATAGATTTGCAAGATCACACCCAGACTCAGGAGACTCAAGCCTGCTGCAAAGCTATATAGAGTGGGTACTAGAGATACCATTTGGCACCATCACAAAAAAGTCGCTCAAAGTTCAAAGTGTACAAAAACAGCTAGATAAAGATCACTTCTCTCTCACTAAGCCCAAAGAGCGAATAGTTGAGTTTTTTGCGGTTAGAGAGCTACTTGAGCTTAGAGGTAAACAGGCTAGAGATAGCAGTAGCACCATACTCTGCTTTGCAGGACCTCCAGGAGTTGGTAAAACATCACTAGCAAACTCTATAGCTCACGCCCTTAAGCGGCCACTTGTCCGCATAGCTCTTGGTGGGCTTGAAGATGTCAATGAGCTTAGAGGACACCGCCGTACATACATAGGCGCAATGCCTGGTAGGATAGTTCAAGGTCTCATAGATGCTAAGAGTATGAATCCTATCATAGTGCTTGACGAGATAGACAAAGTTGGCATGTCTCACAGAGGTGATCCAACAGCTGTACTACTTGAGATACTAGATCCAGAACAGAACAGTCACTTTAGAGACTACTACATAAACTTTGACATAGATCTTAGTCAAGTTATGTTCATAGCAACAGCCAATGATGTAAGCCGCATAAGTGCTCCTCTTCGTGATAGAATGGAGTTTATATCTCTTAGTAGCTACACTCCATCAGAGAAGTTTGAGATAGCAAAACGGTATCTTCTACCTCAAGAGATTAAAAAGCACGGCTTAAGATCAAATGAGATATCTATATCTAAGCCTGCCCTAAAAGAGCTGATTTACGGCTACACAAGAGAGGCTGGTGTGAGAAATCTGCGTCGTCGTCTAGCTGATGTGGTTCGTAAAAGTGCAAAGCTTATACTCCAGAGCGATACGCTCACCAAGGTCTCTGTGACACTCAAAAACCTCAATACTTTCTTAGACAAAAAGGTGTTTGAGATAGAGTCTAGAGAGAAAGAGGATCACATAGGTATAGTTAACGGTCTTGCATGGACAGCAGTTGGTGGAGATATGCTCAAAATTGAATCGATCCGTATCAAAGGAAAAGGTCTCTTACAGCTCACAGGTAGTCTAGGAGATGTCATGAAGGAGTCTGCCAAGATCGCCTTTAGTGTTATCAAGATCATGATCGATGATGGCAGATTAAAGATTGATCATGAAGATATACCAAAAACTCCAAGCGAAGCTAGCTCATCTGCAACCATAGACGCTAGTGAGATCTATAAACGGTACGATCTTCACATACATGTCCCAGATGGGGCAACACCAAAAGATGGACCAAGTGCTGGTATCGCTCTTTGTTGTGCTATAGCATCGATACTATCTAGTCGCAAAACTAGAGCTTCAGTAGCTATGACCGGTGAAGTCTCACTCACTGGAGCAGTCCTACCCATAGGTGGTCTCAAAGAGAAACTCATAGCTGCTCACAAAGCAGGCATACAGACAGCTATCATACCACGCAAAAACTACGATAGAGACTTAGATGACATACCACAAATCATCAAACAAGAGCTCAAAATTGTACCAGTAGAGCACATAGAAGAGGTTTTAGATCTTGTACTTCTAGATCTATAGGAGCGATATGTATACGCTAAGCACAGATCTTGAACTCTCACTAATCATCGCTTTAGCTGTAGCTATAGTGAGCTTGGTTTTACTATATATCGAGCTATCAAATAGAAAAAAAACAGCAGATCTACTGCGAGATGAGTACACTGCTCTTGAGAAAGATTTTGCTATCTTGCATACCCGTTTTGAGGAGAGCAACTCTCAACATAGTGAGAAGATTAGGCTTTTACAAAGTGCAAGAGATACACTCAAGCTAGAGTTTGAGAGTTTGGCACAGAAAATTTTTGAGAAAAAAAGCAGTAGCTTTGAGAAACAGAACCAGACTCAGCTAGAGCATCTACTCAAACCTTTTCGCGAACAGATAGATCACTTTTCAGCGCAACAGCGCGAACAGTTTATGGAGCACTCCAAAAAACAGCACCTACTACAAGATGAGCTCTTGCGTTTAAAACAGCTCAATGAACGCATATCAGAAGATGCAATCAACCTAACCAATGCACTAAAAGGTGAAAATAAGACACAAGGCGACTGGGGTGAGATCATACTTGAGAGAGTGCTTGAGTCTACGGGACTAAGAGCTGGTCATGAGTACAGTATCCAGCAGAGCTATAAAGATAAAGATGGAAAAACTCTCCGTCCAGATGTAGTTGTGTGGCTCCCTCAAAATCGCTGCATCGTCATAGACTCCAAAGTCTCACTTGTTGCGTATGAGAGGTTCATTAGAAGCGATAGTACACAAGATAGAGCTGATGCTCTAAAGCAGCATATATTGTCTATCAACACTCATATAAAAGAGCTTTCACATAAAAGCTACGAGAGTTTAGTTGAACTTAAGAGTCTAGATTTTGTTCTACTATTTTTACCCATTGAAGGTGCATTTCATCTAGCACTAGAGCAAGATGGAGGTTTTTTCAAAAGAGCATATGACTCTAGGATTATTGTCGTAAGTCCATCAACTCTCCTTGCCACACTACGAACCATTGAAAATCTATGGCGTACAGAACAACAACACCAAAATGCACAAAAGATCGCCAATAGCGCAGAGGATCTATACGATAAGTTTGTAGCATTTGTTGAAGATATGCAACGCATTGGTGAGCAGATAGATAAGACACAAAAGAGCTGGGATGGTGCTATGAATAAACTAAAAGATGGTCGTGGCAATCTTATAAGGCGCGTTGAGAATCTGCGATCACTTGGTCTAAGCCCAAAAAAATCCCTACCAAAAGGAGGTGAAGCATCATGAAAACTACACGCAGATCAGAGCTTTGGATTATATGGCTTACTGCTACACTACCATTGGCAGTGCTAATTATATTGGCATCTGCAATGATGCACTACTACAAACCAGAGACATCAAAACCGCACCATATCAAAACCTCTAAGCTAAAACAAAACTACATCAAACAACAACAACGCGCCATAGAATCTAGCATAACAAAGATAAAAAATTCGATCTTAAAACAGCAAGATCTGCATAAAACTATAAAAACTCTTCCCAACAACATGGAGTCTTTCTATTTTATTGCCAACAAAGATGGAGTAGTAACCACCATCAATGTTGCCAATAAACAGTTACTACAAAAGGTGAAATCAGAGTTACCAACAATTCTACCACAAGCTGCTATCTGGAAAGAGCATGCTGATCTATTTATGATTAAGTTCTATATCGATAAGTGGAGTGTAGTTGCTGGATTTGATGCATCTAGTTTTACATCTCTAAAAGAGCCGACACACATACAGTATCAAGATACTCAAAACAGTCCTCTTCCTCTTTTGATCTTAGCATTTGCTGCGCTTGTTAGTATAGTAGGACTACTATTTGCTCTATGGATTCGTAAAATATTTGCACGATACCACGAGCAAATTAGCATCAGAGAGAGTGCTTTAAAGCAGTTAAATAAAAATATTGAACAAGAGGTAGATAGGCGTGTTGCAGATGAGTGCGACAAGCACTGGTTACAGATAGAGCACTCCAAGATGAATGCAATAGCAGAGGTAGTGTCATTAGTGGCAAATAAGTGGCAAAAGCCTCTTAGTAGTGTCTCTCAGATACTACTAGATCTGCAAAAAAAGAGTAAAATTGATAATCTTAGACCAGATGAGTTATGTAGCGCGCTAGATAGCTGTGATGAGACATTGATGCAGATGTCACAAACGCTATATGACTTTAGAAACTTCTATAGACCAAGCCAAACAAAAGAGCTTGTGTTGATGTGTGATGTATTGACCTATGCCCTAAATCTAGTCGGCACTACACTTGAACTCAATGGCATAGATATCACTAGCGAATGTGAGCATAAGCAGAAGGTCAATATCTATAGAAATGAGCTTATTCAGATAGTTGCGGCACTTCTATTGCAGACCAAACAGATACTAGATCGTAGCTACCCTGCAGTAGTAGAGTTGTCTTGTTATGAGACTGGTCAGTTTATTATCGTACGCATAACAGCACACATGCAAACGAGCACCGATATAGATGATAAAAACTCCAAACTACACATGGTAAACTCCATAACCCAAGAGCGCTTTAACGGTAGTGTAGAGTTCAATAAACATGGTGGCAAAGAGTCATTTTATATCAAAATCGACAAAGTGGAAGCTACATAATCTAGCTAAAACACAAAGAGCCCAAAGCTTCTAGTGTCTGCTTAAGTATGTAGCTTTTTCAGATATAGACACTCTATTAATCTATCGGTTGCTACCAAAAATTGTACTTCCAGCTTTTTGATAGTGCGGACTCTCTTGTGTTGTGATTACTCCCCTGAGTGTTTTTTGTTTTGGATGAGCTGTAAATCTCTCATAAGTAAAGGTATAATCACCCATCTTAGCTTCACTTGTTGTAGAAAATAGTCTCTCAGTACCACCAAGCCTGACTCCTGTTTGATTATAATACCAGCTATTTTTACGCGTATGGTTTTTTATACTACCACCCATCGCTTGAGTATCAACAAATAGATTGTTCTCTATAAAATTCCCATGAGAATTTTGATGCACACTAATGGTTCTGCCACTACCAGTTGTACTATTTGCATACTGTCTAATAAAGGAGTTGTTATTGTACTTAGCCCCTATAGGAGCTGACATATCTGCAGCAGCAGAGATATATAGTGAGTATGGATATCTACCACTAGGATGGGTGCTAGTTGGTGGATTGTAACGCCCCATATCTGCTAAGATATTATCTGAAAACTCTGAACCTTTATAGAAATGAGTTGCACCCATACCGCTTTGACAATCAAAAATGATATTTTTCTTAATCTTAAGATTAAAACTGTGTCGTGTAATCGAGATAACTGTACCAGCAGCACCTGCATTGGTTGGTGTTGTATCATCTGCTTGTCGATATCCCCACATGATATTGTCTGTAACTAAAACTGGTTTTTGAGGATCATTAGAGGCAGCTTTAAAGTCTAGAGCATTTTCAGCACCTACCATGTACTTAGAGTTAGGATCATTACTAAAACCATCTTTAGCATAGTTACCATCACTATATCTCTCTTTATCCATCCATATTCTATTTGCGTTTATGATAGTATTTGGGTAAGAAGGATTTCCATTGGCGATATATGTACTTTTAACCAACTGGATACCATCAGTCATATTTCTAAAGTCGTTATTGATTATTTTTGTACCCTCTGTTACTGTATCTACTGTATTGGCATTTGCCAAAGACAGACCAATGCAATCTGTCATAATTCCTTCTGGTGTTGCTAAGTTAAAATAGCTATTTTGGATTGTGTTAAAATTAGAAAATGGGTAGATAGTGAGACCATACCCCATATTTCGCCCATGCCATCTATTGATAATATTGTGACTAGAGCCATTTCTACTTCCAGGCTTACTACCCATCAATCGCAGAGATGGTCTAATACCACGGTCTAAATTTGCCATTCTATCTATCGTCCAGTAGCTCGCATTGGCAAGATGAAACAGAACATTAGCCACCATATCATCACTCAACGCTGCAGGATGTATATCATTGCCGTTATGCAGACTTAGTGTTCGCCTATCTTGCGCTGTACCACTTGCTGTTAGGTTGATATATCGATCTTGATATC
>JAMONY010000082.1 GCA_027066325.1 Helicobacteraceae bacterium
TTTTTTATTTCTAGGTTATTCTTCAAATACTTTATAAAAAGCAATGTTATAGACATTAAAAATATTAAATGGATTAGTTCAATAGGATTAATTATCCTACCCTTATGGGCAAGTAGTATTCCTTCTATATCTAATGGTTGGTATATTGAGGCGCTAATGACGCTTGCCGTACCATTGGCGATGAATTCATACCTTATAAATAAGATCTCAAGTATTATTAACGCACCTAACAAGTACGAGGAACGCAATAATTTACCCTAGCAGGAAAATTATCGCTCATGACGAACGTTATAAGCACTTGACATAAAGTTCACAATGCACTACAATTGTAGATACAAACTACAAAAAGGTTGACATTATGAAACAAGCAATAAACATTAGACTTGAAAAAGATGTAGTTCAAACACTGGATGAATATGCACAAGAATTAGATAAAACAAGAACAAGTTTAGTTGAAAAAGCAATTGAACTATATTTTGATAAACTTGATGAAATGATTGCAGATAAAAGAATAGATAATCTTAAATCTGGAAAATCAACTGTTGTTCCACTAGAAGAGGTGTTTAAAAAAGCGGGGATAGATGTATAAAGTTGCTTTTGATAAGGATGCTGAAAAAGAATTTTTAAAGCTCGATAATCAAGCACAAAAGCTTATCGCTTCCAAAGTTATAGACTTACAAAATGGAAACTTTTCAAATGATAAACATCTTCAAGGAAAACACAAAGGTAAGTTTAGAAAAAGAGCAGGTAATTACAGGATAATTTATCTGAAAGAAAATAACCTTTTAGTGATTACTGTCATTCGGATTGCTCATAGAAAAGAAGTTTACTAGCTTATAGCAAAATAGAGTAACCAATAAGTGCCCTAATGGATTGACTATTTTGTTTATCATAAATTAGTCGAATGTATTAAAAATGGGTTATCGAATCTTTAGATAAAGAAGCAAAGAAAATTGGTGTTACAAGACAATCTATCATTAAAGTTTGGATAGCTGAAAGACTTAAAGAAGAGGCTGGACATTTACAAGCGAGTTAACAAAGCATAGGAGCTGATAAGTAAAAATATGAGCATTGTTTTGGTGTAAGTAAGTATCTTGATGGTGCGACCGGAGAGATTTGAACTCTCACACCCGAAGGCACTACCCCCTCAAGGTAGCGTGTCTACCGTTCCACCACGGTCGCAGTAAGTAAAAAGAGACAAAATTATACACTTTTTATCTTAAAAAAACCTCTATAATGATTTTAAAATAATTTGTACAGTACAATAACACTAAAAGGAGTCTTGAAGATGGCAATAGATTACGAATCACTCGATCTTTTTTATCTTGGTAAAGATGAGAGCGTTGATGATGAGCTTGTGTTGTATAAGAGTGCTCATCTTACTACTCATGCAGCCATACTTGGCATGACTGGTAGTGGCAAGACGGGTCTTGGTATCGGGATACTTGAAGAGGCTATATTGGACAATATACCTCTGCTTGTGATAGACCCCAAAGGTGACATGGGTAATCTAGCACTTGGCTTTAGAGATTTTGATCCTAAGTTGTATGAGCCGTGGATGGATGCAGATGAGGCACAGAGTTTAGGTGTGAGCGTAGAGGAGTTAGCAAGACAGAAGGCTACACTCTGGAGAGATGGGTTAGAGAGATCACATCAAGATAGTAGTAGGTTAGATAGATTTATAGACAACTCACGAATCACTATCTATACTCCAGGCTCAACTGCTGGCGTGAGCATAAATATACTTGGTAGCTTTGCTGCCCCTCCTGCTGAGATAGTAGAGGATGCTGATACGCTATCTTCACTTCTACATGCTAGTACTATGGGGCTATTGTCACTTATAGGTGAACGGGGTGCAGATGATGGGTCTGATCCTAGCTACCTACTTCTATCTACTCTGTTTCGTCACTACTGGTTAGAGGGTGAAGATCTTAGTATGGAGGCGTTAGTAGGAGCTATCGTAAAGCCTCCGTTTAAAAAACTTGGGCTTCTTAGTGTGGAGACTATCATGCCACAAAAGAGCAGGCTCTCTCTTGCTATGAAGTTAAATGGTGTATTGGCTAGTCCTACATTTGCTGCTTGGACAGAGGGTGAGAGTCTTGATATCGCCTCTATGCTCTATACGGACAAGGCAAAGCCTAAGGTGAGTATCTTTTATCTATCACACTTAAGTGAAGAGCAGCGTATGTTTTTTGTTACTATGCTTTTAGGTAGACTTGTGGAGTGGATGAGGACTCAGTCTGGTAGTTCGCGACTACGCGCAATGCTCTACATGGATGAAGTGTTTGGATATTTTCCGCCATCAAAAAATACACCAGCCAAAGAGTCGATGATGTTGCTACTTAAGCAGGCAAGGGCGTTTGGTGTAAGTGTAGTGTTGAGTACTCAAAATCCAGCAGATCTTGACTATAGAGCGTTATCGAACATAGGTACTTGGTTTATCGGCAAACTGCAGACCTCGCGCGATAGAGAGAAGGTTCTTCAGGGTATAGGCAGTGAAAGTTCAGAGAGAAGTAGGCTAGATAGACTCATAGCTAAGTTGCCTTCACGCACCTTCTTGCTTAAAAGTGCAAGAGAAAAAGAGCCTACTATCTTCTCAACAAGATGGGTTCTCTCGTATCTTAAAGGACCTCTAAGTAGAAGTGATATCAAAATCCTTACCCCAAAAAAAGTGATACAGACACAAGAGCCTGTAGCCAAAAATCCAAAGCAGTACGACAGCAGAGCTCTGTTGTCTTTAGATATCGATGAGAGGTTTATAGATAGCACTCCAGCAAAGACAAGGGCTCACTTTGTGGCATATCTTGAGTGTAGTGTCTCATATAGATTCTATAGCGCATCTAGGGGTATAGATATGCCATATAGCTACACGCTATCGCTACTATTGGATGATCAGGAGTTGAAGTGGGATGATAGCGCTATGGTTGAGCCAGAGCCTTATCAGTCGGAGCCAAAGAGTCTATCTGAGTTTCAGAAGTTACCATCTTGGTTTGTGGATCTAAAATCTACATCTTCAATAGCAAAGTCTCTTAAAAATCACATCTATTGTACTGCAACATTGACCACATACAAGTGTGTATCTCTTAGGTTAAGCTCAACAGTAGAGCAGACACAAGAGCAGTTTAGTGCTACTGTATTGGATAGGCTAAATGAGCGTTTAGAGAGAGATCTGCAGAAGTTGCAAGATCAGTATGCTAAAAAAGAGCAGCGCTTAAGAGTCAAAGAGCAGCGACTTATAGCACGACTAGATAAGGAGAGATCAGATGCTAAGAGTGCGGTTGTGCAGAGTGCTCTTGGATTTGGGATGGCACTTTTTGATATATTTTCAGGCAGTAGTAGAGTTCGCACAAAAACAAGAAGAGCGGCAAGTGCTTTTAAAAAAGGCAAAAGAGCCTATGATGAGCGTAGAGGAGTTGAGGCGATAGAGGAGCAGCTAGAGCTTTTAGGTGAAGAGTTTGATCTACTTGAAGATGAGTTTGCGCAAAAAAGTGCTATTTTAAGAGAGAAAAACTCCATAGAGCTTAACCCTATAGTGCCAAAGTTGCTTAAGCCACGCAAAAGTGACATAGCTATAAATGAGATAGCTCTTGTTTATAGAGCATAAGGTGAGTAGATCTTAAAATCTCTTAATATATGAGTGGCAATATGGCTGTTTATTGATCTTGCTGTAGTAGTCTTGATGATACTCTTCTGCCTTATAGAATGGGTGTGAAGATGCATCTATGAGCTTAGTGGCAACTTTGAGACCCTTAGATGTTAAGATCTCTATAAGCCTTTTAGACTCATCTAGCTGCTCTTGATCTGTAAAAAATATTGCAGATAGGTACTGTGAGCCTATGTCTGGTCCTTGTCCGTTAGTCTGTGTTGGATCATGTATCTCAAAAAAGAGCTTTGCTATAGTTGTAAAGTTAACTTTTGAGGGATCATATATCACTTTAACAACCTCAAGATGGGCGGTATCACCTCTGCAGATCTGCTCATAGGTAGGATTTTTACTCTCTCCTCCCATGTAGCCACTAACTGCATCTAGTACACCATCTACCGCTTCAAAATGGTACTCAACACCCCAAAAACAGCCACCTGCAAAGTATGCTACTTGACTGTTGTCTAGAGATAGTGGCTCAAACTCTAGTGAGATGGAGTTGACACAGTGCCGTCTATTTTTTGGGGTAAGTTGCTCACCTTCAAATATATGTCCTAGGTGAGCATCACAAGTACTACATACAATCTCTACACGCCGTCCATCTGCATCTATCACTTTTTTGATAGCCCCGTCTATCTCATCATCAAAGCTTGGCCATCCACAGCCAGAGTCAAATTTTGATGATGATCTATAAAGAGACGCACCACACCTTTTACACTTATATGTCCCACTCTCATAAAACTTATCATACTTACCACTAAAAGGCATCTCGGTACCTTTGTGTACAATCACTCTGCTCTCTTCCGCACTCAACTCTTTAAATGACATCTTATCTCCTAAACATATAGTTGCTAAATATAGCAGTAGAAGTACTATTTTTCCCAAAATGTACCCAGTGGTGTATCCATGATGCGTGCACCAAGGGCAGTTATCTCGTCACGAATGCTGTCGCTAAGCGCAAAGTTTTTGAGTTTTTTTGCCTCATTTCGACGCTCTATTAGCTGCTCTATCTGCTCTACTACTACAGCATCAATGCCGTGTTGAAAATATCTATATGGATTTTCTGCCCCAAAACCTAGTACTTTAGAGACAAACTCCATATTTGTTACAGCCTCTCTTTTGGCTGCTTTGTCTTTGCTGTTCTTGTCCAATTTGTCATTGATATCATGTATCATCTCATCTATGTAACTTAGCGCTTTTGAGGTGTTTAGATCATCTTTTAGCGCATTTAAAACCTTAGTTGTAAATGCACTTTCACTCTCTTTGCTTACAGCTCCAAAAACTCTCTTTTTGAGTCTATAGAGTTTGTCTAGCCGTTTTTTAGAGGCATCAAGATCTAGTGTTGTAAAGTTAAAGCTTGCCCTGTAGTGAGTGGTGAGCAGATAGAACCTAAGCACTTCACCACTATAGTCTCTAAGCGCATCTTTTAAGAAAAAGCTATTGTTAAGAGATTTACTCATCTTCTGATTGTTGATATTTACAAAACCGTTATGCATCCAGTATGCAGCTAGCTCTTTGTTAGATGAGCATCTACTCTGCGCTGCCTCGTTTTCATGGTGTGGAAAGAGTAGGTCTGCACCCCCGCCATGGATATCGACCATGTACTCTGTATCATCACAAAAGTGCTCAGCAATCATCGCGCTACACTCGGTGTGCCAACCTGGACGACCTTGACTAAATGGTGACTCAAATGAGACACTCTCATCATTGACCGCTTTCCAAAGAGCAAAATCTGTACTATTTTTCTTAAACTCACTGCTCTGTACTCTAGCTTGTCTATCGTCATCATCTTGCACTCTTTTTGATAAAGATAGATATCTAGAGTCACTCTTAGTGTCAAAATATACATCTCCGCTCTTAGCCACATAGGCATGATCTTTATCGATAAGAGTCTGTATGAGCTTATACATAGCCTCTAGGGACTCTGTAGCGCGTGGCTCTAAGGATGGTTTTTTGATATTTAGCTCTGCTAGCTCTTTGTGGTATCTATCTATGTACTTATCTGTAAGCTCTGCTATATCTATGCTCAGTTCTTGAGATTTTTTTATGATTTTGTCATCTATATCGGTAATGTTTCTAGCATACACAACAGAGTTTCCATCAGCTTCTAGGACACGAACAAGTAGATCAAATACAAGCGCACTTCTAGCATGTCCTAAGTGGGCATCATCGTAGACAGTAGGACCACACACATAGAGTTTTACTCTACCTTTTTGTTGTGGCACAAACTCTCGTTTGCTCATTGTGGCACTATCATAGATCTGCATAAAAGGCACTCCTAAAAAGTTTTAGTGCTATTATAGCCAAAACAGAATACTCTTTTTTTTGGCATTTAGATATCTCTTTTATGGCATAACAAGATAAAAATAAAGATAGATGTGCTATAGTTGGTATAGATAAATTAAAAGGAGATGACATGTTAAAAGTTATCTTAAATGAAAAAGATTCTACTGTTATATTGGAGCCAGATGGTGCTCTTAGTGAAGAGGATTTTGTAGAGGCTAGCAGAAGCATAGATCCGTTGATATCAAAAGTTAAAAAACTAAATGGTATCATCATCTATAGCAGATCTTTTCCTGGTTGGAACTCATTTTCTGCTCTTATCAAACATCTAAAATTCATCAATTCGCATCATAAAAAAGTGCGTAAGTTGGCATTTGTGAGTGACTCCATTATGGGAAGTTTGGCTGAACATATTGGTGAGCATTTTGTAAGCGCTGAAGTTAAGAACTTTGCGTATGATGAACTAGCAGATGCCAAAGAGTGGATACTAAAAACTGATATAGACTATCAGCAACACGGCATAAGCATAGGCATCCAAAGAGTTGAGAAGCAGATATTTATGACTCTTAAAGCAACGGGTCGATTAACTCATAGTGACTATGAGAAGATCACTCCTATGATAGATAGCGCACTACAGAGCGTAGAAGATCCAGAAGTGAAGATGCTTATAGATGCTAGTGAGTTTGAGGGCTGGGAGGCTAGGGCTGCTTGGGATGATTTTAAGATTGGTTTAAAACATGGCTCAGATTTTGATAAAATTGCCATATATGGCGATAGTAGACTCTTAAGTATAGGTGCTAGTATCTCATCGTGGTTTATGGATGCAGAGGTAAAAGAGTTTGATAGCTTAAATAGAGCCATTGAGTGGTTACGGCAAGATAGAAGCTCTATGGATATAGTACAACGCGAGATATATAGGCGCGAAGATGATATAAGAGACTCTATTGTAAAGCTATTTGAGAAGCAGATTAAAATTACAGATCTTGATGTGGCTGAAGCGGATGATCAAGAGGCGGCAGAGCTGCTTATAGAGATATTTTCTAAAAAATTAGATGAGCTAAAAGCAGATGTAAAAGATGGTAAATATAGAGATTTTTAGCTAAACCAACTCTTTTAGGCTCATAAAAGCGGCTAAAAGGTACAATACGCAATCTATTATATTGGAACATACATGCTTGATTTTGCCAAATTTACCAAATACTCTAAGCCAGGGCCGCGATACACTAGCTACCCTACTGCGCTGGAGTTTAGCCAAGACTTTGAGTACGAGACATATCTGCAGAGACTGCAGACTCAAGATAAGAGCCGTCCTCTATCTCTCTATTTTCACCTCCCATTTTGTCGTAACGCATGTTACTTTTGTGGTTGCAATGTTGTCTTTACCTCTAAGCAAGATAAGATGTTGCGTTATCTGGAGTATCTTAAAAGAGAGCTTGAGATATTGAGTTCTCATTTAGACTGTAGTCGTGAAGTGATTCAGATGCACTTTGGTGGAGGAACCCCAACCTTCTTTAGCGCTAGTGAGCTAGAGATTATCATCAAAGAGATTAAGTCATATTTTCCAAACTTCATAGCTGGAGCTGAGATAAGTTGTGAGATAGATCCGCGCCATATAGATGAAGAGCAGATGAGGGTTTTGAGTGAGCAGGGTTTTAACCGTGTCAGTTTTGGTATACAAGATTTTAATGAAAAAGTTCAGATTGCTGTGCATCGTGTGCAGCCTTATGATGTCACTTTAAAAGCGATGAAGCTAGCGCGCTCTTACAATATGTTGTCGGTAAATGTTGACCTTATATATGGACTTCCATTTCAGACACTAGAGACATTTAAAGAGACTCTCCTCCTAGCTCTTACACTAGACCCAGACCGTTTTGCAGTCTTTAACTACGCTCATGTTCCGTGGCTTAAGAAGACCATGAGAAAGATTGATGAGACCACTCTGCCTCTACCAGATGAGAAGCTACATATCATGCAACACACTATAGATTTTCTAACATCTCATGGCTATAAGATGATAGGTATGGACCACTTTGCTAAACCTGAAGATGAGCTATTTAAAGCCATAAACAAGGGTGAGCTTCATAGAAACTTTCAAGGTTATACAACCAAGGGTGGCGCAGATCTTATAGGTGTTGGTTTGACATCAATTGGTGAAGGTGTTGATTATTATGCTCAAAACTTTAAAACTATGAGAGAGTATGAAGAGGCAATTGATGCTGGTAAACTGCCTTTTGAGAGAGGCGTGACGCATAGTGAAGATGATCTCATACGCCAACATGTCATAATGGAGCTTATGAGTAATTTTAAGCTAGATATTAAAAGATTTGAGAGCAAGTTTGATCTTGTATTTGCGGAGTATTTTGATGATGCGTTAGTGGCACTTCAGCCTATGGCAGATGAGCAACTACTAGAGATAACAGAGTCAAAAATAGAGTGCAGCCCAACAGGTACACTTCTTATCCGTAATGTAGCCATGGCTTTTGATGCATATATGTCAAAGCATCAAGGTAGCAAAAAAACATTTTCTAAAACTATATAGGCACAACATTGGAGCTTAGAGATATATTTGATTTTACTGCTGTTGGTGATGAGTGTATTAAGTGTGGTAAGTGTATACCAGTCTGTACAATTCACAATGTAAATAGTGATGAAGTGACAAGTCCGCGTGGCTTCTTGCACCTATTGGCATCTTATAAAAGAGGTGAACTAGAGCTAGATAGCAGAGCTAAAGATATATTTGAGAGCTGTTTTTTGTGTACAGCCTGTGTAGAGGTTTGTCCCAAATCGCTACCTACAGACACCATGATAGAGCAGGTGAGAGTAGATATAGCCACGCGGTATGGACTCGATTTTTACAAGCGTGCTTTTTTCTATCTGCTCCGTCACCGCTTTAGTATGGATCTGCTATTTAAGATGGGATATGTGTTTCAGACATGTGGCTTTAAGATCAAAGCAGACTCTATGCAACCTAGATTCAACCTGCCTCTCATTAAAAAAGATAGAGTTCTTCCATCGATGTCAAAGAGATCATTTCTAAACTCACACAAAGAGCGTATAGACCATGGCGGATCAAGAGAGGTGGCTATATTTATAGGGTGTTTAGCAAACTATAACTATACAGAGATTGGTAGATCACTTCTGTATATACTCAAAGAGCTCAATATCAATGCCTATATACCTAAAAAACAGCTCTGTTGCTCTGCTCCAGCCTACTTTACGGGCGACAAGCAGACCGTAGATCATAATGCAAAGAGAAATATAGAGTATTTTGAGAGTTTTATAGATGATGTAGAGGCGATCATCATACCAGAAGCTACATGTTCTGCTATGATCAAAGTAGATTATGAGCACTACTTTCACGACCAGCCTCACTGGAGAGATAGGGCTAGGGCTATAAAATCTAAAATCTTTATGGCAACTGAGTACTTGTATGGTAAAACAGATCTAGCCAAGTTGCTCTCAAGCAAAAAGAGACAAAAAGAGACAATAACATATCATGACCCATGTCATGCCAAGAAGATGCAGGGCATATATAGTGAGCCGCGTAATTTACTTCAGGAGAACTTTGAATTAAAACAGATGAGTGACTCCAATACCTGTTGTGGGTTTGGGGGTGTGAGTATACAGACGCAGAAGTATCATTTAGCCAAAGCGGCAGGTGAGCCAAAAGCACAAATGATAGAGAGTAGTGGCGCAGATATAGTGAGCGCAGAGTGTAGTGCATGTAGAATGCAGATTAACAACTCACTTCACCTCATAGAGTCAAAAGTAGAGTTTAAAAACCCCATAGAGCTTATAGCTCAAGCACTAAAGGAGCAGTAGATGAGAGTAGATGATGAGTTATTGAGTAGGTTAGAGAAGTTATCTATGTTAAAGATAGATGAGTCTGAGCGTACAGAGTGTATAGAGCAGTTAGATAAGATAGTATCATTTGTGCAGAATTTATCATCACTTGATACAGATGGAGTTGATGAGGTCTTTGCTATGAATCAGAGCGCTACCGCTCTACGCTTAGATGAGCCTAGAAGTAGCAGTGATATAGCAGATGATATACTTAAAAATGCACCTTTGAGTGAAGATAGTTTTTTTATAGTACCAAAGATCATAGAGTAAAAAAAGAAAAAAATGATATAATGTCTCTGAAATAAATAGAGGATTTACTTATGAGTCAAACTTTAGATATCAGAAAACTACTTAAGAGTGTTGTTGCCTACAACGCTTCAGATCTACACTTAGTGGCGCGTGCTGAACCACAAATTCGTATAGATGGGCGACTTGTTGCGCTTAAACTACCTGTGATGGATGGTAAGATGATTGAGAGTATGGCTTACTCACTCTTGACTGAAAAACAGAAAACCGAATTTGAAGAGCATAATGAGCTTGACTTTGCCCTTATGTTACCCGATATAGGCAGATTTCGTTGTAACTACTATAAGACTATGGATGATATCGCTTGTGCTTTTCGTATTATCCCTATAGAGATCCCAAGTCTTGATGATCTTAATGCTAAAAAGATATTTAAGCAGCTTATTAAGCGTGAAAAAGGTCTTATCTTAATTACTGGACCTACTGGTAGTGGTAAATCTACAACTCTAGCTGCGATGCTCAATGAGATCAACCTAACAGAGCAGCGACACATCATAACCGTTGAAGATCCTGTGGAGTTTGTGCATCAAAATAAGCAGTCCCTCTTTTCACACCGTAATGTTGGGAGCGATACAAAAAGTTTTGCAACTGCTCTAAAGTACTCACTGCGTGAAGATCCAGATGTTATACTAGTTGGTGAGATGAGAGACCGTGAGACGGTATCTGCGGCACTAACAGCTGCTGAGACTGGTCACTTGGTTTTTGCTACACTTCACACAAACTCTGCTCCACAGACGATCAACCGTATTATAGATGTTTTTAGTGGAGATGAGCAGCCCCAAATCCGCGCCCAACTCTCAACATCTTTGGTAGCTGTTGTGTCTCAAGCGCTACTTCCACGCATCGGAGGAGGGCGGATAGCTGCACAAGAGATCATGATCAATATGCCAGCTATTGCTAACCTTATCCGTGAAGATAAAGTACACCAACTCTACTCTCAAATGCAGCTAAATCAAGCCAACACTGGCATGGTAACACAGACGCAAGAGCTTATAGATTTTGTTCAGAAAAATATTGTCTTAAAGAGTGATGCTATCCAGTGGTCAAACCGTCCAGAAGAGCTTATTAAAGCGCTTGAGGGTATGCAATAAATAGTCTCTAGAGTCTTTTTTTGCCACATAAAGCTTGAAAGACTCTTCGTTTATGAGCTCTTTTCATCTTATTGCTACCATGTAGTAAAAGTGGCTTGAAAAATATCACCTCACCCTCTTCTGTATTGAGAAATACCTCTTTAGATACCTCTTTGGTATGAGAGCCTGGTATAACTTTTATAGCACCAGTATCTTTGTCACTATGATCTAGCGTTAAGCGAAACATTACAGCATCTTTTAAAAACTGCTCTTTGGGCTCATTTGGCATATCTAAGTATTTGGGCATATTGATATCTCTATGCATTAGTAGCGGCCAATTTCTCTTATCGCTCTTCTCTATATAGAAGCAGTACTCTGTTAGCTCTATATCTAATCCGCTCTCCATAATAGCTCTTTTAAAGAGCTCTTTTAGCTTTGAAAACTCTTTAAAGATATTTTTCTGTCTCTCTAGGGTGAGTTCGCTAGCTTGATTGGCAACCGATTTTAGATACTCAATCTCTTGATCATCAAATGGAAAATACCCTTTTAAGAAACCATCTTCTCTAAGTTGTTCGCTCATGTAGCCCTTCTTGTATCTGCTCTTAACATAGAGGCTTTAGGTCGTCTGCTTTTATGAGGAGCAGATTCTCATCAGCACTACTGATAAGCTCTTTTGAGAAACCTCTTTTGGCAAATAGTATCAATTTTTGAGGCTCTATTTTTGCTAGTGTACACTTATGTTTTAGTCTACTTAGTTCACTTCTGTTGATTTTTGTGTTTGTATATTTACACTCTGCTACTGCTATGCCTTTGCGAGCACTATTTAGAAGTATATCTATCTCTACAGCTCTATCCCAGTAGCTATCACACTTAATGACACCATGTCTGTAGAGTACCTCACTCATGTAGAGTTTGCATAGCTGCTCAAAGATATGCCCTGTAAATGAGTTTTTATCGCGACGATATAGTTTGAGGGTATTTTCAAAATTTGCCTCTGCTACCTCTTTTTCATAGGGTGCTATAAAGTAGTACCAAAATCTGATAAAAGGCTTTTTAAAATATACCTTATGGCTTATACGGTGCTCTCTAAGAGCTTTTTTTAACTTCTGTTTAGGGTCTATTTTAAGTACAGGAGACTCTCTTGATAGTTCATACTCAAGTATATCAGCTCTGCATAACTCATCTATAATTTTGAGCCCCAAAGAGTCATTAAGGTGTGCTTTTTTTATGATAGAGAAGACTCTTCTGTCACCTTTGGCTGCTCTTATGAGTATCTTTTTAGACTCTTTAGTGTGCATGTATAGTGAGTCTATGAGGTGTCGAAAGTGTAGGTAATTTGGCAGTATCTGTTCACTTATAACCTGCTCAAGGCTTAGTGTTGTATCTATCGGTATATCACTACCTCCTAAGATAGCAAAGTAGTCTATAAGCTGCTCCATACTCTGTGCATTTGAAGCTCTACAGTAAGAACTAAAAAGCTCTCTTTGCATCTTAGTACTTTAGTCCTACTTCTCTAAGCTCTCTATTTATAGCTATAGTCTGTAAATTTTTATCTCTACACCATAGAGGTGCTATAAGAGAGTCATCGTCAATACCAGCTGTAATACGCTGTACTGATATGTGTGGTGGCTTCAGCAGAAGTGCTTGTTTTAGTGTGTTGATATAGCTCTGTTGGGTTATGGGTGTAAATCTATTGTCTGCATACTCATTGGCTAGAGCTGTCTTTTTAACTACATAGAGTGGGTGGTATTTGACTGAGTCTATGCCCCATTCGTATGAGCGTAGTGTGCTCTGGATCATCATCTGCTCACTCTCATCTGGCAGTCCATAGATGAGATGACCACACACATTGAGTCCTCTATCTTTACTTTTGCGTATCCATAACTCAACACTTGCGCTATCATGTCCACGATTTATCCGCTCTAGTGTTTTATCATATATGGACTGTATGCCATACTCTATCCAGATCTCACTTCTATTTGAGAGCTCTGCTAGATACTCTAGAGTCTCATCATTGATGCTATCACTTCTAGTTCCTATGCTTAGACCTACAACATTATCAAACTCAAGTGCTCTCTCATATAGAGCTTTTAGAGTATCAAGAGGTGCATATGTATTGGTAAAGGATTGAAAATAGACTATAAATTTTGTAGCTTGATACTCTTTTGCGGCTCTAGCAGAGATAGCATCAAATTGACTCTTTAGCTGCAGGAGCTGCTTGTTGAGGTATGGGTTACTTTTGCTTTGCAGGTTTAAGTAGAAGCCTTTGAGTGCTTTTGTGCTGTTTAAGCTAGGGCTGAAAGACTCATTTTCGCAGAATGTACACCCGCCTCTAGCAACTGTTCCATCGATATTTGGACATGTAAAGCCTGAGATAGATATAGGTATCTTGTAGACTTTACACCCAAACTTATCTTGAAGGTATGAGCCAAAGGTGTATATCTGCTCCATTAGACTATGTATTGACCAGTAAAACAGGCTGTACAGTACTCATCACCCTCTGCTTTTACGCTACGCATTAACGCCTCGTTGCTTAAAAATGCAAGAGAGTCCGCTCCTATATATTCACACATCTGCTCTATGCTCATATGTGAGGCTATGAGCTTATCTCTATCTGGCGTATCTACACCATAAAAACATGGATCAGTTGTAGGTGGGCTTGATATACGCATGTGTACTTCTAAGGCTCCAGCATCTTTTAGCATTCTCACTATGCGTCTACATGTTGTTCCTCTTACTATGGAGTCATCTACAACCACAAGTCTCTTATTTTTAATAAGCTCAACTATCGGTGAGAGCTTCATTTTCACTTTAAGATCTCTCACCTTTTGGGTCGGTTCTATAAATGTTCTACCTATGTAGTGATTACGCATGATTGCCATCTCATAAGGTATGCCACTTTGTTGAGAGTAGCCTATGGCAGCAGGTACTCCACCATCTGGAACGGGTACAATCATATCTGCTTCTACTGGTTTGGCAGTTGAGAGTTCGCGACCCATATTTTTACGATATTTGTAGACATTTGCACCAAAGACTTCAGAGTCTGGACGCGCAAAATAGACATACTCAAATATGCAGTGTTTTGGGGTCGGCTCATAGATTTTAAATGATTGTGGCTCTCTATCTTTCTCAAATACCAGCATCTCACCAGGCTCAACATCACGGATGTATGTAGCACCAATAAGATCAAAAGCACAAGTCTCTGAAGCTACAACATATCCGCTACCAACTCTACCAAGACACATAGGGCGAAACCCAAATCTATCTCTTACAGCAAACATTTTAGAGCGACTTAGAAATATGAGTGAGTATGCCCCTTCAATTCTTTTAATGGCGTCTACAATGCGATCTTTTAGCCTTCTTTTTTCACTTTTAGCTATGAGGTGTATAAGGTTTTCAGTATCCATTGAGCTTTGGAAAATTGCACCTGAATCTATGAGCTCTTTGCGTACCTGTTCTGCATTAGTTAGGTTGCCATTGTGTACTATTGAGATCTGTCCTAGATCGTAGTTGGCATGGATTGGTTGAGCATCTAATATAGAGTCATCACCTGCTGTACTGTAGCGTGTGTGACCTATCGCCATGCTACCTTTAAGTGTCTCTAGTTTCTGTTCTGTAAACACACGGCTAACTAGACCGCGATTTTTGATGGTATGAAGCTTCTTGCCATCACCTGAACTAATACCAGCTGCTTCTTGACCACGATGTTGAAGTGAGTGAAGAGCAAAAAATGCCAAATTAGAGGCATCTTTGCGACCAAAAATCCCTACAACTGCGCACTTCTCATTGAGTGATTTATGCATTAATCAAGCCCCAGAGTATCTGCAATACCATATAGTCCATTGGGTTGTGAAGATAGCCATAGTGCTGCGCGAATTGCACCTTTGGAGAATGTGTTGCGGCTAGTAGCGGTATGGTTTAGCTCAATAAACTCTCCATCGTTATAAAATCCTACAGTATGGCGACCTACGATATCACCACCACGAAGTGCCATAACAGCAATCTCATCAGAGCTACGCTCACCGATATTTCCATCTCTACCGCTCACTCTAACACTATCTATGTCAAGCCCTCTAGCAGTTGCTGCTGATGTGGCGAGTGTTAGAGCAGTCCCACTTGGGGCATCTTTTTTGTAGCGGTGGTGCTGCTCTACTATCTCTATATCAAACCCATCTAGTGCTGCTGATGCTGATGCAACTAGCCGATTTAAAAGCGCTACGCCTAATGACATATTGGTAGCATATAGCACCGCACTTTTGTTGCTGAGCTCTTTTAGAAGATTGATTTGGTGAAGAGATAGACCTGTTGTGCCGCTAACAACTGGCTTAGGGTTTAAGAGTAGCTCCTCAAAGAGCTCCTGTGCCGCTTCTGGCAAAGAGAAGTCTATGATGATATCGGACTCGTCTACAAATATCTTAACATCATTGGTTACACATACACCCTTACCAACCGCCATGTTCTGTTTTGATCTTACATGAACCACACTGAGCTCTAGATCTTCACAATCTCTCATATCTTCAATAAGCAGTTGTCCAACACGACCACTAGCCCCAAATATACCTACTTTCAATCTCAAACTCCTTAGCGTTTTAGAAGATAGTCTATAGCCCCAAGCGCTGCTATAGCACCATCAGAAGCAGCACATACTACCTGTTTTGGAGCCTCTATTCTTAGGTCTCCAGCTGCATATAGACCATCTATATTGGTTCTCATGTTAAGATCTACTACAACCTGTCCATTTGTGCTCATGTTGCATAGAAAATTATCACTACCTATCGATAAGACACTATTGTTAACATTGTGACCTACAAGCACAAAAACACCTGTAGTAGGCAGATCTACAACACCTTTGTCGCTATTAACTTTAAGTCCCAATACTCCAGAGTTGTCACCATACACCTCTGATACAGTTGCATTGATAATGATCTCTATGTTGTTGCACTCCAATACACGCTCTATTGTACTTGGAGCTGCACGAAATGTATCACGACGATGGACTATGTATACCTTTGAGCAGATTTTAGATAGGTGTAGGGCTTCCTCTAGCGCGGTATTTCCACCACCTATGACTGCTACCTCTTTATCTTTGTAGAAAAATCCATCACAAGTAGCACAACTGCTAACTCCTCTACCATAAAACTCATCTTCGCCATCAAACCCAGCTCTTTTTGGTGTTGAGCCGGTGCAGACTATGACGGTAGCAGCTCTATCTATAACACCATCACTTCGCTCAATCAAAAAGGCATCATCTTTTTTAGAGACCTTAATCACTTCTGCCATCTCGTGGACTAATCCAAACTTTTGACACTGTTGTGGCCAAGGCATCATGAGATCTAGACCAGATATATCACCAACAACACCAGGATAATTCTCTATCTCAGAGCTCTGGGTGATCTGTCCGCCTGGCATCCCTTTTTCATACATAGTAACTTTTTTAAGTCCACCACGCGTTGCGTATAGTCCAGCAGTAAGTCCAGCCGGACCACCGCCTATGATAGCACAATCTAACATCTAGAGTTGCGCATCTATCTTCTGTGCAAACGCCTGTTTAGAAGCAGCGCCAACCATCTGATCTACCATCTCTCCATCTTTAAAGATCATAACAGTAGGGATTGAGCGTATGCCATACTTAGTAGCAATATCTTGCTGTTCATCTGTGTTGACTTTAGCTATTGTTGCTTTGCCATCATACTCTTCAGCAAGCTCTTCTATTACAGGAGCGATCATGCGACAAGGTCCACACCACGGTGCCCAGAAATCTACAAGTGTAACACCCTCTTTTACAGTCTCTTCAAAGTTAGCGCCTGTAAGCTCTACATATTTGCCCATCTTTAATCCTTTTTTGTAAAATAACGGCTCTATTATACCTATGAAAAGTTAAAAGTTAACTTTTTTTAGATCCAAATAGGATAATTTTTATCTTATTTAAGCTACGATATAGATATTTAGAAGTATATCTACGAGAGAGAGCTATAGTACCTTGTAACACTTTTGATATCAGAACCCATATTTAACAGTAGTAGATCAGCAACCACTAAAGCTGCCATGGCCTCACAAACTATGGAGCCTCTAATCGCTACACATGGATCGTGTCTGCCTTTAAGGGAGAACTCTATATCTTTACCATCTGTTGTGATGGAGTGTTGATCTTTGAAGATTGATGGCGTGGGTTTAAAGTGAACTCTAATTAGCACCTCATCACCACTACTAATACCACCTAAGATGCCTCCGCTATGGTTACTTAAGAAGCCATCTTTGTTCATCTGATCATTGTTTTGTGAGCCTCTTTTTTTAGCACTTAACATGCCATCACCAATCTCTACCGCCTTAGATGCATTTATGCTCATCATAGCGTCTGCTAAGAGAGCATCTAACTTATAATATATAGGCTCACCAAGACCTATTGGTAGATTGCAGATGCTCACTTGCACTACCCCTCCTACTGAGTCGTGATCATTTTTTGCATCTAAGATAACTTTTTGCATAGGGCTATCTTGACTCTTGTCTAGTGCGTATATTGGACTACTTTTAGCATACTCATAGTCTATCTGTTTAGACTCTATCTCACCTATGCTAACTATGCCACTTCTAATATCAATACCCATCTCCTTGAGCATCAGCTTAGCAACTCCTCCAGCTGCTACTCTAGCAGCAGTTTCGCGTGCGCTAGATCTGCCACCACCTCTATAGTCTCTTATGCCATATTTGTGGTAGTAGGTAAAGTCTGCATGAGATGGACGAAAGAGGTCTTTGATAGATGAGTAGTCTCTGCTCTTTTGGTCTTGATTGTAGATGATGAGGGCTATCGGTGTACCTGTGCTGTAACCATCAAATACTCCACTAAGTATCTCTACTTTGTCACTCTCAGATCTAGCAGTAGCAAACTCATTTTTACCTGGTCGTCTTCGATCTAGCTCAGACTGTAAAAATGTCTCATCTATTAAGATTCCAGCAGGTACGCCATCTACAACACACCCTATAGCTTTACCGTGCGATTCGCCAAATGTAGTAAAGCTAAAGCGCTTACCAAAACTATTCACTCTGCTCTCCTTGTAACTGTTCTAGTGTTAATTGTGCTGCTATCTGTTGAGCCATTTTTTTACTTTTACCAGTTGATGATGCATACTCTTTGTCTTGTATAAAAACTGCTATCTTGAACTCTTTTTGATGATCTGGACCACTTGAGCCTATGAGTTTGTAGAGTGGAGTTGTACCAAACCTTGCCTGTGTCAACTCCTGAAGAGCTGTTTTGTAGTCTCTAAATAGAGTATCTAGCGATATGCTATCATAGCCACTTTCAAGTAGCTTAACAGTCACTTTTTTGGCACTATTGAGTCCGCTCTCTAGATATATGGCTCCAATGATCGCCTCAAATGCATTTGAGAGTAGGGATGGTTTGTCTCTGCCGCCGTTATTCTGTTCTGCATTTGATAGGAGTATAAAGTCTCCAATATTTAAGATCTTTGCAAGGTGAGCAAAACCCTCCTCATTTACAAGCGATGCACGCATTTTAGATAGCTTGCCTTCATCATAACTTGGGAACTTTTTATATAGATACTCACCAACGATAAGATCAAGAACAGCGTCTCCTAAAAATTCTAGTCGCTCATTGTCGTATGATTTTTTATGACTTTTATGTGTTAGAGCCTCTTCTAGTAAGATTCTATCTTCAAATCTATATCCAAGTAGCTCTTCTAATCTTTTAAAATTTAGCATTTAACCTCTTTTTACACTGCTCTGCACAGGCTCTTGCAATCTCATCACATCTTGTATTTTCAATGTGACCATTGTGTCCGCGCACCCAAGTAGCACTTACTTTGTGTGTTCTGCTGGCCTCTATGTACGCCTGCCATAAGTCAATATTTTTAACGCGCTTAAAGTCTCTTTTTATCCAACCATCTAACCACTCATTGATAGCTTTAACAACATATGAAGAGTCTGATACAACAGAGACTTCACACGGCTCTTTGAGTGCTTTTAGACCCTCTATGACAGCTAAAAGCTCCATGCGATTATTGGTTGTATGTGGCTCTGCACCACTTACAATTCGTTCACTATCTCCAAACTTTAAGATTGTTCCATATCCACCAGGACCTGGATTTCCTAGGGCTGAACCATCACTAAAAAGTGTTACTTGTTTCATGTCTGCCTTGTGTTAATGATATATCAACTATAGTAGAGTCTATCTTATTGCACTTGCTACATCTTGCTTGTGCAAAAAGACTCATGTGGGCACAGTTTGTGCATCGGTACTCAAACTGTAAAGATGCCATCTCTATGTCGTGAGTGCGAAGTTTGATCAAAACATCTAGTTCAAAAACTAGTGTGCTCTTAACAAAATCCACATACCCTTTTGCGCTATAGAGTCCAGATAGATACTCATCGGATGATATTATATCTAAATTGAGTGACTCTTTGTTAAGAGACCACAATATGTCTGTAATTTTTTTGGCATCTTGTACATTGAAGTGGCTCCAAGCTAGATGTGCATTGTTTACAAATAGGTACTCTAGAGCTCTTCTTGAGTGTAGATTTTGTTTAACTATATAGGTACATTTTTGCTCTGCAGATAGGGTTAAATCCTCCAATAACTTAAGTGTATTGAGGTGCAAGATCTCATCTTGTATGTAGAGTTCTAGCTCATTTAGTACCACAGTAATTTCTAGTGCTTTGTCGTAGAGTTTCATCTTTTCATAGGTTAAAAGAAGGAGCTTGAGTGCCTCAACTGTTCTTGGGCGACGCGCTAACATCTCCAAGAGCGTCTTTTCACACCTCTGTAAAAATCCAGCTTTGAAGTATGTGCGTGCTAGAAGTATAAGTAGGTGACTCTTCTGTTCAGTGCTCTTAGATGAGTCGCATAATGCCTGATAGATCTGTATCGCCATCTGAGTCTCACCATTACTGCTATAGCTTTGTGCTATCTGTAGCCATAATTTATCCGATATGCAACTGTGCTCTATCTCCTGTTTTAACTCTTGATACGATGGTGAAGAGGAGAGAGAGTTTAAAAATCTACTGATCTGTTCGCTATCCTCTTTGGTGCGTATTCTAGTTGCCCAGTAGCTTACAAATGAGACTATAAATATAAGTGCAAAAAAGAGTATAATCCCAAAAAGTGGGTCTCTAAACTCTATAAAAAGGGTATCCATATCTGCCTCCAAGTGTTGTTATTATACCTTTTTTGAGCTACAATATCCTCATGCAAAACTTATATCAAGATATCGACATATTAGATAGAAGGTGCGTAGAGCTTTATGCGCTAAGTCAAGAGCTCATGATGGAGCATGCCGCTACTGCTATAGCAACATATGTAGCTCAAAACTGCACACTAGGCTCAAAGGTTCTCGTAGTTGCTGGATCTGGCAATAATGGTGCTGATGGTATAGCGGTAGCTAGGCTACTTGAGGGAGATTTTAGTGTTGAACTAATGCTCCCTTATGGTGTTGGTTCTAAGTTGACAGAGCTTCAGTTTAAGCGCGCTACTGCTACTAGAGTAGAGATCTGTAGTGCTGTAGCTTCTGAGTATAGTGTAGTTGTGGATGCACTTTTTGGTAGTGGCTTAAGTAGAGAACTTGATCTAGATTGTGTAGAGCTCATAGAGACTCTAAACTCTCTTGACGCACTGAAAATTGCTTGTGATGTACCAACGGGAGTCAATAGAGATGGGCTAATTTTGAGCTCATGTTTTAAAGCAGATGTTACCATAACTATGGGTGCACTCAATAGATCACTATTTAGTGATATGGCAAAAGATATGGTTGGAGAGATTGTGGTTGCCTCTTTGGGTGTGAGTAGGTCAAAGTATGAGGTTGAGTCAAACTGGAAACTTCTTGATAGGTCTGATCTGAAGCTACCCTATAGAGATAGAGAAGATGTTCATAAGGGTAGTTTTGGTCATTTAGGTGTTGTCTGTAGTGCTGCTATGAGTGGAGCGGCTATCATCAGTGCTAAGAGTGCGTTAAAGTTTGGAGCTGGACTAGTGACACTTCTAAGCCATGAGCAGATAGATAAACCGTATGAGATCATGTGTTCATATTCACTTCCACCTACATTAACTGCCATAGCAGTTGGCATGGGTCTTGGATGTGAGCACTCACTACTTGAACTAGGCGACATGTTATCTAACACTCTACCACTACTGCTAGATGCTGATATGTTTGAGCACCCTATGCTTTTAGAGCTATTGAAGCGTAAAAATGTTGTCATTACACCTCATCCTAAAGAGTTTGTAAAGATACTCAAACGCTCTGCTCTAGCTAAAATAGATACAGATCAGCTACAAAAAAATCGTTTTTTTTATGTGCAACTATTTTCTCAAAAGTACCCAAATATAACACTGCTTTTAAAAGGTGCCAATGTTATCATCGCTCAAAATGATAGCTACTACATCAATCCACACGGCACCTCAGTGCTTGCTAAAGGTGGTAGTGGAGATGTGCTTTCAGGCATGATAGGAGCACTTTTGGCACAAGGTTACTCACCACTACACTCTGCCATACACGGCTCACTAGCACATACACAAGCAGCACTAAGCTATAGCGCAAATAGTTTTTCGCTCTCCCCTTCAAATCTCATAGACGCTCTTGAGTCTATATAGTTGGAGTAAAGGCACTATCTGTGTCGTACAGATGTTTGACATGAAATCTATTTCGTCCACTATTTTTAGCGATATATAGAGCCTCATCAGCGCAGCTTAAACACTCATCAACAGTATCACTCTTCTGTGGCACATGTGTGCAGACCCCATAACTTAGCGTAACACCAACCACTTTGTCTGCTGGCTCTTGAAACTGTGTGATACTATGTAGTTTGTGTTGAACTTCCTTAACAAGATTTAATGCATCATTTGAGGTAGTATCAAATAGCACCATTACAAACTCTTCTCCTCCATATCTTGCTACCATGTCCGTTGAGCGCTTTAGTGCATCAGACAACATCTTTGCAACCTCAACAATAACTTGATCTCCAACTAAATGACCGTAAGTGTCATTGATATTTTTGAAGTGGTCTAGATCACAGATGACTATAGAGATAGGTATGCTTTTTCGTTTACATATATCCCACACTCTATGTAGGTGCTCTTGAAAGTAGTGGCGGTTTGCTATTTTAGTTAAGCCATCTGTGCGACTTAGCTCTATAAGCTTTTTATTGGCATACATGAGAGCTTTTTCTGTTCTGACTCTTGAGTTTATCTCTGTCTGTAGCTTCATGTTGCTTTTATATAGCTCATGAGTGCGCTCTTTAACCTTCTCATCAAGATCATGGTTTAGTAGATCTAGCTCACTTGTATGTTTACTAATCCTCTCTAACATATGAGTGATTGCCCAGCCAATTTTACTCACCTCAGTATCACCTTTGCTAAGCTGTAACTGTTCGCTATGTAGCGATTTTGGATCGTATGACTCCACCCATTTGACAAGTCTCTGAAGAGGTGCGAAGATATATATGAGAGCAAATACTAACACTATAAACATAATAGCAACAATAGATAAAAAGCGTGCCTCAAATGAGCTCTGCTCAAGCTCCGCTTGTCTTAGCGCAAAGTTTAAAAATCCTAGCGATAGAAGACCTATATTTTTTTTATTTTGTGGATCTCTTAATGTCCGTTCAACAAAAAATATAGAGTTTTCATCTAGTATATCTCTGCTATATTTGTAGAGTACTTTTCCTTGGCTATCTATGAGCATTATAGTTGCTATGTCACCATTTTTCTCTGCTAAATCTGCAAAATAAGCTCTATTTTCATCATTGAGATCAAATGCAACATTGATCTGCACAACTGGTAGTATGGTGTCCATGATAACATCATGGCGTACTCTTTCACTATCTTGGAGTATCTTTTTAAGTTCTCCTCTAAAGTGTGAGCCTGTAAACAGAAATAGCACCGCTACAAACAGTGTAACAACTATCAGTATACGAAACCAGATTGTGCTAAATAGATTCATATCCACCCACCTTTCCAGAGCTTGCTTACCCTTTTTAAGGAGTTACTAAAGCTTATGCCGTACTCTTTAGATGGTGATAAGTTCAGATACGGTTTCACACTCCTGCCTATATGAAGAGATAGTAGCACACCAAGATCTAGATAGCGACTACTATAGGACATTGTAAGCTTGTGATTGAGCTTAGCATACTTAACACTTTTAGCAATAATTTCATCTGGAGCATCAAATAAAAATAGCATATGTGACCTGCTACACTCACTCTGCATTTTAACATAGTGCGAACTAACTGTTTTTATATTTTTGTACTTATGATGCAGTGTCTGTTTAAATCTAAGAGCAACTCCATCATCAGTATTTTCACAAACTATACATATAGATAGGTGCTCTATATCTTTTGATACGCTACTCATCATAAGTAGCTTTGGTGCTAGTGTTGCATGGGTATCTACTAGGAGAGTATCGTAGACATACCCCCAAAGAGAGTGTGATAGCAAGATGGTAGCAAGTATCAATTTCAAAACAGATACTCAGCTTCAAAGTAGAAATTACGCCCTTCGCGGATATTGCCTCCAGGGTGTCTAGCGTAGTAGCTTGGATATTTTACGCTCTCATCAAACATATTGTTTACTGTTGCACGCAAGTTTAAACCGTTACTAGCTTGATAAGATAGTGTTGCATCAGCGGTGATATATGAGTCTATGCCTATGTTTGTCTCTCTATGATCAAACTGTTTGTTGCGTGGTATATCTCCTATATAGATACCCTTTAGAGATAGCGCTGTGCTTGGAGTTAAGAAGTGTATATAGTAGCTTGTTGCCATCCAGCTAGACACGGTTGGCATAAGTTGATCTGTTTGTGTGGAGTCTGGTGTTGTGTATGATGAGTGAGTGTATGAGAGGTCGATATGAAATCTATCTTGCTCTAGCAGATAGAGATCTAGGGCAAGTTCTGCTCCGTATGTATCTCTATCTTTGCCGTTGCTATACTCAATGCCACCATCAATATCATCAATATCTAGCGCATTGGCAATAGCAGTATAGTATGTGTTTAGTTGAACTCTTGTTTGTGAGCTGTTTGCAAAAATAGCTACAAGCTCTACAGTATCAGCTTGCTCTGCTTTAAGATCTCTATTACCAGCTCTTGTACCATCGCCCTCACCATACTCTTTGGTATACTGCTCAATCCAAGATGGTGTACGAAATGAGTGCCCATAATTTAGCTTTAATTTTAGAGTCTCAAGTGGCTCATATACTAGCCCAAACTGTGTACTTGGACACCACTCTTGTTCAAATACATAATATTCAGCACGCACTGCAAGTAGCAGTATAAGCTCTGTATTAAGAGTAAAAGTATCGTTTATATAGAGCGAGGCTATCTCCTTTTTTAAGCCATCATCAATCATATCTCTTTTGCCATACGGGGATGCATTATCATCTATGTAGTTATCTACTAAGTCTATCATATGCCATGATACGCCAATGTTAATTTGGTGGCTATTGAAGTAGCTGCTACTAAGTGTAGATTTAGCTCTATACCCTCTCTCTTTCTCAGAGATATTAAACAGATATGGTATTGCTAGTTTATAGAAGATCACATAATCCATACCATCAAAATCTAGCTTATATTCACTATATGAGGCTTTAAGATCTAATGTTGTTGATGAGTCTATGGAGTGTTTGTAGCCTGTCTCAATAAATGTATAACGCTCTTTTCTTTTTGCATTATTGGTTAACTCTAGCCTCTCACCCCACCCATAAAAGTTGCCTGTTGTATGCTCTTTTAGCCTACTTTTAATATAGAAGTTGCGATATGCTAGCGATAGTGCTAGACTGTAGTCATCTAGCTTTTCATTGGTTGTGTGCTCTCTTTGAAAGTTTACATCAGGCACATAGCTACTATCGACATGTAGGTGTTTGTCTGATTTTTGCAAATACGCATCAGCATCTAGAGCTATCTCATCAAAAATCTTCCTCGATATCTTCACTCCTCCTCTATAGTACTCATAGCTTCCAGCACCAATAAAAAGTGCATTATCACCACGACGCGTTACTATGTTAATCACGCCACTAAATGCACCTGAACCATATAGTGCAGATGCTGGACCTCTTAAAACCTCTATGCGCTCAACTATATCTATGGGCATCTGCAGGTATGAGCTGGAGCTGCTAAAGATAGCCATATCGATAGGTACACCATCAATCTGTAGGCGCATCTTATCCGATGTATAGTTATTTGGACTATCTAGCCCCCTAACAATCACCTTTTTTGTACCTATTTGATCTATGCTAGTCTGTATGCCTGGTATGAGTGATAGAGCCTCAAAAACATCTTTGACACCAAGTAGGCGTAGCTGTTCATGTTTTAAGATTGAGATAGTAGATGGAGTGTAGTCTATGTTTAAATTGTTGCTGCTTATCTGCTCAGATGCACCTTCTAAAAGAGCGTTTAGCTCTTGATCATCCGCGCTACAAGCAACACTAAAAGATATAAACATGGTTATGATTAAAAAGTAATATGATTTCATAAGAGATATTATACTAAAATTTAATTAGAGATACCATACTCACAAGGTTAAAATTTTTGCCACAATATAAAATGTTAATCTACTCTTCTAATCTTTAGGAAAATATCAGCATCAAAGTCAATGTATTGATCCCTTTGAGATATATGGTGTATTTGTACTTTAAGCACTAAATTATCGATCTCTTTGTGTATTATTAGTCTCTTTTGGCTCAGCTCTGTATTTTTACTTTTACTCTCTTTTTTAAGAGTATCTATGTACTCTCTCATATCAATGTTGATTGCCCCTATTGTTAAAGTATTGTTTTGATAACTCAGCTCAATATCACTATCTTGAAGCACAATAGAGTTTGAGGCGTGGTAGTCTTGTACTCCAATCATATAGTCATACTCTCTTATATCTGTTATGTTATAGTTTGATTTTTTAGCATAGAACATTGCAAAACTATCTATTGGACTCTTTTTCGTTTGTTTATACTCCCATCTATTGATAAACTTAAATCCTAGCTCATAGGCTACATACTCTGGAAAATAGCTAAACTGATCCTGTGAAGCAAATCTATCATCTATCTGTGTAAATAGCTTCTCTAGCGACGCTCTTCCGTAGTGCTCATAGAGGTAGCGTGTTGTGTCTGATATCTCATATCTCAACTTTGTAGGTGAGGCATCCGTGTCGTCAAAGCTCTTTAGCTCTGAAACCATAGCTTCTAAGCGATCACTTTGTGCTTTTTGACTGATAGTATACGCACTTAATGGTCCTATTTGAGAGATCAGTATCACTAAAGAGAGCGAGAGCGGTATCCACTTTAGTTGTGATTTTTTAGACACTAAAAAGTAGATAGATATGCCACTAAGCCAGAGACCAAAGATGCAGATCATATAGCGATTTTCAGTCCAAGAGTACTCAAATACACGCATTCCAATAGCCATAAAGAGCATAATAGACTGTATGAAGATAGCTAACCATATCCATCTGCGCCATCTATAAGTAGCACCTACTGTTAAGTGTGTCCAAAATAGATAGGTCAATATAGCAACAAAAGAGAAGGCGCTGATGAGCCAGGCTAGTACACCTTCTGGCCACTGCATAGTTGCAACTATTTTAAATGTATAAGCATATAGTATGATAAAGTATATACCACTAAGCGGACTTAGAACCCATTTGGTAAAAAATATCTCTACAGATGGAATCTGGTTTGAGTATCTACATAGCTGTGGATTATCAGGAATTTGTGATAGAAAATACCAAACAGATATTATCCCTATGACAAATATATCTATCTGCAGATACAATCTCCCCTCTATATCGATGCCAAATAGTGTCTCTGTAGCATATAGTGCGCTATTGAGACCAGCTATTATGACTAGTGTAAAAAATAGCGTCATAGCAGCCAAAAAGAGTATCTGTTTTGCATACTCCCAGTAGTCTACATTGTTTAGACTGTGCCTTACAAAAGGTGCCCATAAGATAGCAAGAAAAAGGAGCACCATCAAAAAAATATGTCTAAAGAAAATAGTAGATTCATTTGGCATATCAACCATATTTGTGAGCATCAAGTAGTAGCCAACCGCCATAGCAGATGCTAGAGCAATAAGTAGTAGGTATAGTCTATGAGAGATGGATGATCGAGATAGCTCAACAGCAACAAATAGAGCTGCTGCCAACATGGAGCTTAGGGCGATTTTGATGAGAGTTGAGCTATGGGATGTATCGGACTGTACAAGGTAGATAGCGATAGATGTTGCTATAGATGAGCAGATAAGAGCTAGTAAAAATCGCTTAAGTGTCTGTAGACTTTTGGCAAATATTTTACTAATGGGTAAAAGTATAGACATATTATCTCCCATCTAGTAGTTGATTGTGACATTATACCTTAGATGTTTTAAGAGTCTATGTGGAGTGTTTGGTGTGCCAGAAGAAGGAGAAGTTCTTCTGATTTGTACTACTACTTAAGAGCAGCTTTAGCTTGAAGTGCTAGCGATGTGAACGCAGTAGCATCATTCATAGCTATGTCAGCCAAGATTTTTCTATCTAGCTCTATGCCCGCTTTTTTAAGACCGTTCATAAATGTTGAGTAGTTCATATCGTTGAGCCTTGTAGCCGCATTGATACGGATGATCCAGAGTTTACGAAACTCTCTCTTTTTCTGTTTACGATCACGGTATGCATATACCCAACTTCGCTCAATCTGCTCTTTAGCTTTTCTAAAGTGTTTGCGTCTACCACTATAGAAGCCTTTAGCTAGTTTTAGTATCTTTTTATGTCTTCTGCGTCTTACAACGCCTGTTTTTACTCTTGGCATTTTTTCCCTTTCTTTACCGTATCATCTTCTGATGCTTAGGTGCCACTTGGTGGACTTGCCCAGCTTTAACTGGAGATTTTTAGATTATACAATCATCTCTTTAACATTAGCCGCATCTGTTTTACTTAGATATTTTGGGCTATTTTGCTCTCGTCTTGTAGCTGCATCTTGTTTGGTTAAGATGTGGCTTCTAAATGCTGTACCGCGTTTAACTTTACCACTTTTTTTAACTCTAAAACGCTTTACTGCCGCCTTGACTGACTTCATCTTTGGCATATCTGCTCCTTGTTGTACTATGTAACACTAACTGCTGCTACATAAAATGAAGCGCAATTATAGCGTAAAAATATAAAATCTAACTCTTTTTGTCATCTTTTTTATTTGGAATAACTAGCATGTTGTAGTATCTGCCCTCTAGTCGTGGCGGCTTATCCATCACTCCTAGGTCTTCAACCATTGGCCATACACGCTTCAATACCTCTCTTGCCGCTTCTGGATGAGCCATCTCACGACCCCGTAAAAAGACACGAAATTTAACATGTTTGCCAGCTTCTAAGAACTCTCTTGAGTGTTTGACTTTATAGCCTATGTCGTTATCAGCGATCTTAACGGAGAGCTTAATCTCTTTGACCTCTATCTTGACCTGCCGTTTTTTTGCCTCTTTGCGTTTCTTCTCTTCTTGATACTTAAACTTACCGTAGTCCATCACTTTTGCAACTGGTGGCTTTGCGTCTGGTGAGATTAAAACTAGATCTAAACCTAGCTCATTTGCCTTCTGCATAGCCTCATCTGTAGATACTATGCCTAGTGCTTCACCACCATCCACAACACACCGTACTTCTAATGCCCTAATGTCATCATTCATTATAACTCGATCTTTTTTTCTACTCAAAAATGCACCTCACTAATTTTTTGCTCTATAAACTTTATAAACTCATCTGCTCCAAGTTCATACTGCTCTCTTGTGCGACGATCTCTCACCGCAACTCGCTCTCTATCTACCTCTTCATCGCCTATAACAACGATGATGGGCACCCGTCCTTTTTCTGCTACTCTAATCCTCTTTGCCAAACTATCATTTTTGTCAAATATCTCAAAATCAGCTCCGATATCCATAAGAGAGTCCGCTAGATTTTTGGCATATTTGCCATGAGATTGTGCTATTGGTATGATAGCAACTTGTGTTGGCGCAATAAAGATTGGAAACTCTCCAGCATAGTGCTCTGTCAATATACCAATAAATCGCTCAAATGAACCTAAAATTGCCCTATGAATCATAACAGGTTGCAATTTGTTGTTATTTTCACCCGTATATTCGAGTAAAAATCGCTCAGGTAGATTAAAATCTAACTGAATAGTTCCACACTGCCACTCTCTGCCAATAGCATCTGTGATCTTGATATCGATCTTTGGACCATAAAATGCTCCTCCACCCTCATCTATCTCATAAGGAAGACTTTTGGAGTCCATCGCATTTTTAAGAGCTTGTGTGGAGATGTCCCACACCTCATCGCTTCCGACCGCTTTGTCTGGCTTGGTTGAGATCATCATCTTGTAGTCAAATTCAAATGTTTTCATGATCTTATCTACAAAGTCAACCACCTCAATAATCTGCTCCTCTATCTGCTCAGCAGTACAGAAGATGTGTGCATCATCTTGGGTAAATTCGCGTACACGAAAGAGACCATGTAGGGCTCCTGTCATCTCGTGACGATGCACTACGCCGTATTCAAAGTACTTTAGAGGCAGATCTCTGTATGAGTGCAGATCATGCTCATAAGCTTTGATATGCCCAACACAGTTCATAGGCTTAATCCCAAACTCTAGATCATCTATCTGCGTAAAGTACATATTTTCGCCGTAGTTGTCATAGTGTCCAGATCGTCTCCATAGATCAGAGCGCAACATCTCAGGACCTCTTACTGGTTCGTATCCTCGTTTGCGGTGAGCTTTAAATAGTAGCTGCTCTAGTCTTGAGCGCAACCTAGCTCCAGCTGGTAACCAGATAGGAAAGCCTGCGCCAACCTCTTCACGAAATGTAAAGAGTTTCATCTCATTGCCAATTTTACGATGATCTCTCTTGGCTGCTTGTTCTAGCATATGCATATGAGCCTTTAGCGACTCTTTATCAGCAAAAGCGACACCATAGATGCGTGTTAACATCTCATTTTTACTATCTCCACCTAAGTAGGCACCAGAGATTTTAACTAGCTTAAAAAATCTCAATAGCCCAATATTTGGCAGGTGTGGTCCTCGACATAGATCCTCAAAATCACCTTGTCTGTATATGGATACCGTATCGTCTGCTATGTTATCTAATACAGCTTGCTTGAGATGATCATCGGCAAACTTCTCTCTAGCTTCACTTTTACTAATCTCATACCGCTCTATGGGGTACTTTTTCTTAGCCAAAGAGAGCATCTCTTTCTCAATTTTTTTAAGGTCATCTTCACCTAGATGTTCATCAACTTTAAAATCATAGTAGAATCCATCTTTTATAGTTGGTCCTACATAAAAGATAGCGTTACTATAGAGTTTTTTTATAGCTTGAGCTAGAAGGTGTGCAGCTGAGTGGCGGATGAGCTCTAGCGCCTCATTGCTGCCATCAAACTCTATGGCTCTACCTTCTACTCCTAAAGCTTCTGCGCTTTGAAGATCTATAATCTCTCCATCACGCTCTATGCCGATCATATTCATGTTGCTCACTTAATAAATAAAAATTGTGTGATTTTAACCAAATTTACCCTTTGGTGTCATTAAAAGAGCAGCTATCGGTATCTTTTATCTGCTCTATGAGTGGTTTTGCCTCTAAAATACCATCTTTTAGAGCCTGCTTGAGAAATAGTTTAGCCATATATAGATCTTTGCTGTTTTGACAATTTTTTAAAAATATGAGTGCAAGTCTATATTGGGATGGTGAGTGACGCTGTTTTGAGGCTATCTCATAGAGTCGCTTAGCAGCTGCCGTATTTTGCTTTACACCTTCACCTCGCTCATACATTAAAGCTACCCCATAAGTAGCACATGCAACTTTAAATCTTTTTGAGGCACTCTTAAACATGGAGAAGGCTCGTTTGTGCTCACCCAGTCTGCGATATATCTCTGCATTAGCACACTTGTAGCTATCGCTATTTTTATCATCTAGCTCCTGTTGTAAAAGTAGAGCATATTTTAGTGAACTACTGTTCATATCATCTTGTGTATAGTAGTCTATAAGCCTACTTACTGCTCCTGAGTGCTTTTGTGATCTTGATATCTCAAGTAACTTGAGAGCTTTTGGTATATCTTGCTTTACCGCATTGCCCTCCATATAGATTGTACCCAAAAGATAAGATACACCAGCTCTATGTTCATCTTCTAAAGGCTTCAGGAGTTTGTAGGTTGTGTTGTAGTCTTCCATAGTGTAGGCGATATATGCATCATCAAGAGAGCTTGCATTTAAGTTGAAACAGAGTAGTGTTAGTAGAAGTGTGTATCTTAGATTCATAAGCGTAAGTTTACACTATATATAGTTAAAAATAGGTATAATTGCGCCAAAAAGATAAAATCATGAATAGAGCAACAGAGATAGAAGCCTTGGAGCTTTACGATAAAGAGCTACTTGCGCTTGGTAAAATCGCTGATCTAATCCGTATAAATCAGCACGGAAAAAAGACATATTTTAATATTAATCGCCACATCAACCCAACCAACATATGTAAAGATATATGTCTCTTTTGTGCATATAGCGCAAATCGTAAAAATCCAAATCCCTATACTATGAGTCATGAGCAGATATTGCAGATAGTTAAAGAGTCTGTTGCAAATGGCGCCAAAGAGGTACATATAGTATCAGCACACAATGCAGATGCTGGTCTTGATTGGTATATAGATCTATTTGCAAAGATTAAAAATATCTATCCAGATCTACATATCAAGGCTCTAACAGCAGCAGAAGTTCACTTTTTAAGTCAAGAGTATGGTAGAAGTTATGACGAGATACTGGATTTGATGGTTGAGTCTGGAGTGGACTCTATGCCAGGTGGAGGTGCTGAGATTTTTAGCGAGAGCGTTAGAGATGTGATCTGTAAGGGCAAAGTTAGCTCTTCGGAGTGGCTGCAGATACATAAGCTATGGCACAAAAGGGGCAAAAAGAGTAATGCTACTATGCTTTTTGGACATATTGAGAGCAGGGCAGATAGAATAGATCACATGATGCGCTTAAGAGAGCTGCAGGATGAGACAGGTGGTTTTAACTGCTTTATACCACTTGTATATCAGAGTAAAAATAACTATCTTAATGTAAAGAAATTTATAACAGCTGATGAGATACTAAGAACCATGGCGGTTAGCCGCATTGTGTTAGACAACATACCAAACCTAAAAGCGTACTGGGTTACATCTACAATCAATCTAGCACTACTATCTCAAGAGTTTGGTGCCAATGATCTTGATGGCACACTCATGCGTGAGTCGATCAACTCTGCTGCTGGCGCTGATAGTGCAGATGGTATCGATCTTTATGAGTTAACTCACCTTATTAGAGATAGTGGATTTATACCGATAGAGCGTGACAGTTTGTATAAAGAGTTAAAAACTTGGACATAAGCGTTATCATACCCGCCTATAATCGTGCACTCACAATTGCTAGAGCCATTGAGTCAGTAAAGGCACAGACTTATAAAGTAGCAGAGATCATAGTAGTGGATGATGGCTCATCAGACTCTACAGCAGAAGTTGTTAAGAGTTATGATGGTGTGCTGCTTCTGCGCCAAAACAATCAAGGTGTAAGTGCAGCTAGAAATAATGGCGCTATGATGGCATCTTCTGACTGGCTAGCTTTTCTAGACTCAGATGATGAGTTTTTGCCCCAAAAGCTAGAGTGTCAAGTAGAGCTTCATAGGGCAGATCTAAAGTGCAAAGTAAGCTATACAGATGAGATCTGGATTAGAGATGGTATTGAAGTGAGTGTTGCTAAAAAGTACCACAAACCGTACTCTAATCTATTTGAAGCATCGTTAAATGAGTGCATTGTAGCGCCATCTTCTGTTGTGATTGAGCGTAGTTACTTTGATGCCATTGGTGGATTTGATGAGAGTTTTGAGATCTGTGAGGATTATGATCTATGGCTAAGAATACTCCAAAAAGATACCATAGCTCTAATAGATCAGAAGCTCATACGCAAATATGGCGGAGCAGATGATCAGCTATCTAGAAAACATTGGGGTATGGATAGGTGGCGTGTAAGGACGCTACATAAACTACTAGAGCAAGATAGCAGCAACAGCTTAGTGCGCAGTACACTTGTGAGCAAATATACACTTCTTCTTAGAGGTGCGATCAAACATACAAGAGCTGCAGATGTGATATACTATACAGATCAATTAAATAGATTAGATGGGACAGATATATGAGAATATTTTACTATGTACACACAGGACACAGAGTCGGGCTAGATAGGTTTAGAAGAGCAGCTACCATCATAAGGGCACTTGATGGACTGGAGATAACACTGCTATGCTCAGACTACCGCATAGCCTCTCAAGCCTCACGGTATGGTATCAAGAGAGCTGTTGGCATAGATGTGGTGCGTAATATACCCAATATAGCTTCACATGGAGATAAGATTATCTTTGATTCTGATGAGGCAAATCCTATCATGTTAGATGATATGAGCAGGTTTTTCTCAACTTTTATCCGCATCAGTGACTCTCCTGATACACTCAAACAAGATAGAGAGTTTTTGGTATCACCATACCTTGAAGGTGAAGGTATTTGCAACGGAGTTGTGGTAGATGAGAGCTATTTTCAGACAGAGCAGAAGAGTCATGATAGGGTGCTGTTTTTTGGAGATGATGATTATGAAGAGGATCTATATAGATATCAGAAGAGTTTTGGCGAGTTTGAGTTTGATCTACTAGAGGGATTTTACTGGTTCTATGGATATGAGAAAAAATTAGACTCATTTAAGGCGATCTTTGAAGAGGAGAGCTATGATGAGACTATTAAGAGTACAGATATACTCTTAACAGCTTCACCTCAAGCAGTACTAGAGTCTTTGGCATCTGGAGGCAGACCTATATATATGCAACGCAATGATTACCCTGAAGATCACCTTAAATTATTTAGCTCATTAGAAGTGCCTATATTCAAAAACTATGATAAAAAATTATTATCTCAAATCATGCGTAACTTATCGAAACAAAAGTATAAAAAGTGTCCGAAAAATACCCCTCTTGTCATCAAATTCATAAAAAATAGGCTCACTTAATTATCTCTTAATCTTTATTCCTATAGCATATAACGATTCTAAAATATTATAGAGAGGAAGAGCTATGGAAAATAGTCGTAGAGGCTTTATGGGAAAAGTGCTCGGTGTAGTTGCTGGCGTAGGTGCAATTGGTGCACTTTATCCTATGAAGAGAACTTGGGACCCGCTTCCAAGTGTTAAAGCTGCTGGATTTACAACAGTGGATCTAAGTGAACTTGAAGAGGGTGTGCTTGCGATAGAGAAGTGGCGTGGAAAGCCGATCTTTATGCTTAAAAAGAGTGCAGCTACTGTTAGTGCACAGACAGCTGAACAGACAGCAAGAGATGTAGTTGTAGATGGTCAGCACTATCTTATAGCAATAGCCCTATGTACACACCTTGGATGTATACCAGCTTTTAGTGAAGCAAAAAAAGGTTTTTTATGTGCTTGTCATGGTGGCGAATTTGATATAAGTGGTATAGATACAAAAGCTCCACCACCTAGTCCGCTTGAGATACCACCATTTAAGATCGCAGGCTCTACTGTTGTCCTTGGAGAGACGGGACCTGAGTATGAGAAGATGAAAGAAGCTGGCGTATTAGCCTAAATTAAAGAGGAGAAAAAATGGCAAATTTTGCAAAAGCAAATAGTGTTGAAGAGTGGCTAGATCAGAGATTAGCTATTCGTACAATAAGACGCGTCATGTCAACAGAGTACTGGATCCCTAAGAATGTAAACTTCTTGTGGGCTATGGGTATGATACTTATGGTGACTTTTAAGTTACTGCTTGTATCGGGCATATTTCTACTAATGTATTATCAGCCAAATGTTGATACGGCATTTGATAGTGTAAACTATACCATCATGCAAGATGTTGCGTATGGGTGGCTCTGGAGGCATGTACATGCAGTTGGTGCGTCAGTAGTCTTTTTGATCATATATATCCACATGTTTACGGGTATATATTATGGATCATATAAAAAAGGTAGAGAGCTTATCTGGATATCTGGTATGATACTGTTTATCACATTTTCAGGTTTAGCTTTTAGTGGTTATATGCTCCCTTGGGGTCAGATGAGCTACTGGGCTGGTATGGTTATTACCAACTTATTTAGTGCAGGGTCACTAGAGCTTCACGGTATTGTTGAGTGGGTTCGTGGTGATTATGTTCCTGGACAAGCTTTTCTTGATCGTTTCTTTATGCAGCATGTTCTGCTACTTCCACTTGGTGTGCTTGGTGCTATAGGTCTGCATTTTGCGGCTCTTAGACTACCACATGTTAACAACCAAGATGGCGAAGAGATCAACTTTGAAGAGGAAGCTGCTAAGTATAAGGCTGGTAAGAAAAAAGAGTCAAAAGTTATGGCGTTTGGTAATGACTTTTTGAGTAAAGATATATTTGTATTGAGTGTATTTTTGATATTTTTCTTCTATCTGGTCTTTTGGCACTACGGTTTTGCGCTAGATCCAGTAAATCTTGATCCAGCAGATGGGCTTAAGACTCCAGCACACATCTACCCTGAGTGGTACTTCTTGTGGAGTTATGAGATACTTAGACCATTCCCTAAAGATCCTGGTCTTATCGCCTTTGCATTTTCGCAAGTGATACTACTACTACTACCGTTCTTAGATAGAAGCCCAAATGTGGCGCCTGCAAATCGTCGTGGTCCATTTGCTATCTGGTTCTGGGTATTTCTAGTAGACATGATTGTGTTGACCGCTATGGGTAAACTACCTCCAGAAGGTATCTTTAATACTATTGGTCTAGTGGCTGCTATAGTCTTTATACTGTTGTGGGTGGCACTGCCATTTATAACCAAACTTGAAAAACGCTTGTAGAGGAGAGGAGACAAAATGAAAGAGTTAAAAATATTAGCAGTTGTTGTTTTCTTTTCGCTTGCAGTATATATACTAGTTGAGCCTATAGCTCACGGTGTAATGCACAAGACGATAGATAAGCAAGGTTTTGCCTATAAAGATCTGCCAGATGTAAATAAAAAAGGCGACGCAACTCGCGGTAAAGATCTAGTTATGGGCGCTGGCGCTTGTACTGGTTGTCACAGCATAGAGGTCGCTGGCATTGCTCCAACAATGGATGCGCTTACTGCAAGCTCATCTTATGGAGTTGTACCACCAGATCTTAGTATAGCGGGTGCTATCTATGATGAGAGATTTTTACACGCTCTTATTAAAAACCCTGCTAAAGCTCTGGATGTTGAACATAAATTTACACCAGATAGTGGCAAAATGCACCCTATGAGTAGTTTTGGTGGTGCGGGTGGAGATATAGATCAGGAGATTGCAGATATGGTTGCATATCTTAAGTCTATAGCTCCAGATAGTGCCAGTGTTACTCCTACGCAAGCTTTTGAAAATGCTTGTGGAAGATGTCATGAGGTCAGATACACAAATTGGACACAGATGGGTGAAAAGCCTAAGTTTAAAAAAGAGAGAGACTCTTTGATATATGATGCCAATGTGCTAGATTATCAAGACAATCTTAAAAAATACATGGGCAAACTACCTCCAGATCTATCCATGAAATATGGAGCGAGAGGAGAGCAGTTTATGTCTACATTTGTTGAGAACCCACAAGGGCTTCTTCATGGAACTTCTATGCCTCGTGTTGGTCTAAATGCGGAGTCTGCAGAGAAGACACTACAGTATCTTCATGACTCATATGAGCCACAAGCGATGCGTGAAGAGAGAGACAGAACTGGTCTATGGGTTATGGGCTTTTTGTTGATTCTTGCATCGGTTGCATATCTATGGAAGCGTGAAGTATGGAAAGATCTACACTAGTAGCTTAGCTTTTAATAAGCAAAATGCTATCTTCTACATCACCTATGTGGTGTAGAAGATATGTTATAATCCACATCATGAAACTTCAAACTAAACTTACTACTACCTAATGGTCTATCTAACAGGCGCAGGACCTGGCAATCTTGATCTACTAACCATAAAAGCACTTCGCGTCATTAAAGAGGCTGATGTTATCATCTATGATAAATTGATCAATTTTGAGATTTTAGATGAGGCAAAAAGTGGTTGTAGATTTATCTATGTTGGTAAAAGCAGGGGTCTTCATGCTCTACCTCAAGAGCAGATCAATGAGACAATCTATCAAGAGGCTCTAAAACATCAGAGTGTAGTGAGACTTAAAGGTGGAGACCCTCTGGTATTTGGTAGGGGGAGTGAAGAGGCTCTGTATCTTAAGAGCAGGGGTGTTGAGTTTGAGTTTATACCAGGTATCACATCTGCTATTGCTGCTCCTACATATGCGGGCATACCAGTCACTCATAGGGGAGTTGCAGTCTCTTTTAGAGTGATCACAGCACATGAGTCATCAGATAAGCTAGACTCACAGATAGATTGGGACTCACTTAGAACCGATGAGACGCTTATATTTTTGATGGGAGTACATAGGCTGGAGCAGATAGTAACAGCTCTTATGCAGATTGGCAAACCTTCAACAACACCACTAGCCATCATTTCGCGCGCCACATTTAAAGATCAAAACATAGTAGTATCAACACTGCAAGAGTCTCTCAATATAGATACAGACCAGATAGCAAGACCAGCTCTCATAGTGGTTGGTGAGGTTGTTAGGTTTAAGAAGAGCCTAGCTTGGTATCGAAGTACTCCTTAACCTCTCTATCTAGCATCTTCATCCTCTGTTTACCTTTAGGAAACTTAGCTCTAAGATCTCTCATATGAGATAAAAACTTCTCTGCATCTTTTGGGATAACTTTTTCGACTATTTTTTTGAGATATTTTGCAAATGATGGCGAGGCTCCTGAAGTTGATATTGCCACTACTAGATCACCTCTTTTAACATATGAGCCAAATATAAAATCACAACACTCTATTAGGTCAACACAGTTGCATAAGATTGATCTATCTTGACAGTCTTGGTATATCTTCTGCTGCAGCTTAAGATTGTCTATCGCAACTATGACCACATCAAACTCATCTAGCTGATCTGCACTATAGGGACGATCAAGGTAGAGAAGTGAGTACCTATCTATCAATACTCTATTCTGTCTGGAGCAATCTGGAGCTATTATAGTTACCTTATCTGTAAAGTCTAAAAGCTTTGATATCTTCTCGTAAGCTACAGATCCAGCTCCAATAACTGCTACTCTGTTTTTGTGTAGTGGTAGAAATGCTGGGAAATAATTCATACGATATTGTAGCAAAAAGTGGCAAATTGGCTCAGCTGGTAACACTTTGTAGGTAAAAAGTGCATATTTTATAATAATTTTCTTTGTTTTATGATATAGTTACCTGATTTCATAATTTCAAGGGGTAAGAATGAAGAAAATTCTATTTTCGCTAGCGGCTGCGTCGCTTGTATATGGTGCGTCAGCAGTTGCAGATGTAGATCTTAAGGTAGGTGGACAAGCTGTTGTCTATTATCAGACAAATGATGCTGGTGATAACAACCTATTTGGTACAGGTAGCAAGGCTCTTGGTGATACTAACTCTATAGCTAACTACGGTGTTCAGTTAGATATCGGTGGTGATCTTGGTAATGGTTTTGTGCTTGGATCTCAAGTATCATATCTTGGTACTTCAGGTTTAGAGACAAGTATTGTTAGAAATACTGCTCAAAATGATGGTGGTCTAAATGGTCTTATGGGTAGTACAGATGCACTACTATTGACTCAAGTAAATATTGCTAAAGTTGTTGGCAATACAACTGTAAAACTTGGTCGTCAAGAGCTTCCAAAGTCACTATCTCCACTAGCGTTCTCAGAAGGTTGGAATGTATTTAAAAATACTTTTGATGCTGCTGTAATTATCAATAGTGACATTCCTGGTGTTACTCTTGTTGGTGCTGCTGTTGGTAGAGCTAACAACTCATATGATCTTGGTAACTGGAACTCTCTACAGACAACTGGTACAGCATCTGCTGTAGATGGTGCTTATATGCTAACTGCTCAAACTTCACTTATTCCACTAGTTACGCTAACAGCGTCTTACTATGCTCTAGGTGATCTTAATGCAACTGCTGAGAGAGATTCTGCGTCTGCTATCTGGGTTGATGCAAAGCTAGCTGATAAAGTTCTTCCATTGGGTCTAAGCCTAGGTCTTCAAGGTGGTCAAATTTCTCCTGAGTTATCTGCACTAGATGCTACAACTGCTATGGGTGCAAAATTAGGACTATCTCCAATTGATGGACTTGGTGTTAAAGTTGCATACTCAACAGTTAACGATGGCGCAGTTGCTATGACAAATACTGGTACAGGTGTAAAAACACCACTATATACACAACTCATAGCTAACCAAAAAGGTGTTAGACATGACAATAACACTATAGCTGCTGGTCTTAAATATGCTTTTGGTGGAACTGGTGTTTTTGCTGATTACTCAATCAGTTCAGACAATAGTGCTGCAGATAAAGATTTAAGCTATGTTCAAGCTGGTGTTACTACAGAGCTTAGCGGGATTAACCTACTAGCTGCATATATCAACTCTAAATATGGTGATGATGATGCTGTAAGTATAGTTCGTGTTGTAGCTCGTTACGCTTTCTAGGTTATTTTTTAACCATAAAGTGTAGTTAACTACTATATAAGATATCCCCATTTTCGAGCTGTGGGGATATCTATTGTTAAATCATCCTCTCTACCCCCAACTTTTTATCTTAAACTAACATATATAAGCTATAATCTATTTAAAAAGGTTGCTTTTATTGTGCTTATAGATAACCATCAAAGAGTTATAAATTATCTTCGTATCTCAGTGACACAACGGTGTAATTTTCGGTGTCTTTACTGTATGAGTGAAAAGCCATTTTCTTGGGTGCCTCAGGAGAATCTTTTATCATTTGAAGAGCTATTTGTTTTTATCAAGATGGCAATAGATTCTGGAGTAGATAAGATTCGCCTAACAGGTGGTGAGCCTCTACTCAGAGATAGTGTAGATAAGCTTGTATCTATGATCTACTCCTATGCCCCACAAGTTGATCTTTGTATGACTACTAATGCATATCTACTAAAACATTTAGCTAAGCGTCTACGAGATGCCGGTCTTAAGAGAGTTAACATATCACTAGACTCACTAGATCAAGAGACGATGAAGCAGATAGCCAAAAAAGATGTATTGAGCCAAGTTTTAGACGGTATCGATGAAGCAATTAGAGTTGGTTTAAAAATTAAGATCAATACTGTTATCTTGCAAGGCATCAATGAGCATGAAGTGTTAGATCTATTTGAGTATGCAAAGAGCAGAGAGATTGAGATAAGATACATAGAGTACATGCAAAACAGCTTTGCCAAGGATGCTCTTGTGGGATTGAGTTCGCCTAAGATCTTAGATGTGCTCTCAAAAAAGTATCATTTTGATGATGATGGCTACTCAGCCAACTCCCCATCACACTACTACAGGCTTGATGATGGCTACCGTTTTGGTATGATTGAGCCTCATAGGGATGATTTTTGTACAAGTTGCAACCGTCTTAGGCTAACTGCTGAAGGTGATCTGATCCCTTGTCTCTACTTTGATGAGTCAATGAGTATCAAAAAACATGTAAAAAGTGGAGATATCAAGAGTGCTGCTAAAGTACTTCAAGATGTCATAGGCAACAGAGCTCTTAAAAATAGATGGTCAGATGATGAGAGCTCAAATAGAGCTTTTTATGAGACAGGAGGCTAGATGTGCTAAGTCTAGTAGAGCACTTTTTCTCTATACAGGGCGAGGGCAGAAGAGTTGGCAAGCCTTCACTATTTTTCCGTTTTGGTGGTTGCAATATGAGGTGTGTAGGATTTGGATGCAAAGAGATAGCGCCAACCTCAGAGCAGATTGTAGGGTGTGATACGCTCTATGCAGTTCATAACGCTTTTAGCTCACAGTGGCAAGAGATAAAGAGCATAGATACTCTTATAAAGATCAAAGATAGTTACAAGTTAGATAGCAGATACGATATAGTCCTAACAGGTGGTGAGCCTCTTTTGCACGCTAATAACCCGCTATTTGTAGAGTTTGTAGAGTATCTTATACATCAAAATCACCACATCACCTTTGAGACCAATGGAGCTATCGATATAGATTTTACAAAGTACCCAATCTATAAAGAGGCATCGTACGCGCTATCTATAAAGCTATCTAATAGCGCAGAGCCAGAGTCAAAACGCATCAAAGCAGACACCATAAGATCTATAGCAAAAAAGTCAAAAGATAGCTTCTTTAAATTTACCATAGATAAAAATTCTGCCAATCTAGTTCAAGAGATTAAAAAGATAGCCTCTTTAGCACCAGACCTTGAAGTCTTCTGTATGCCACTAGGTGAGAGTGCAGAGATGATAAATGAGCACTGCCACAACACCATAGAGCTCTGTAAAAAAGAGGGCTACACATATAGCGATAGACTACATATCCGCATATGGGATGCCAACAGAGGTGTTTGAAACTAGCTAAAAAAGATACAATAATGGCTAGATTTACAAAAGAGAGAGGTGGTAAAGTAGATAGTTGTGATGATATTTGTACTTCCTGCTATCATCTTGAGTGTACACTTTCATCTCAAAGATAAAGTTTTAAGCTCTATCTTTGAGAGATCTTTTTAACTTCTGTTTCTCGTAGATCTCATATAGTATGGGTATGATAAGAAGTCCTAGTATGGCAGATGTTACTACTCCGCCTATCATTGGTGCTGCTATGCGTTGCATAACTTCGCTTCCAACTGTGTCTATGTACATGATTGGAAGAAGACCGGCTAGTATGGCAAATACTGTCATAAGTTTTGGGCGTACTCTTTGAACAGCTCCCTCATATATGGCATCATCAAGACCCTTTTTGTCAAAATTATCTCCCATCTTCTCTTTGGCACTAGCTATGCTATCTTTTAGATAGACTATCATAACTATGGCTGCCTCTGCTGCTACACCTAGAAGTGCCAAAAACCCAACTACCACCGCTATGCTCATGTTGAACCCTAGTAGGTCTATATAGAAGAGTCCTCCAAGAAGAGCAAATGGTAGTGTAAAGAAGACTATAAGTGTTGGAACAATCTCTTTGAGCGCCATATATATTAACATTAAGATGAGAACAAAGACGGTAGGTACTATCCATACGATGCGCTGCATGGCAGACTCTAAGTATTCAGACTGCCCAGCCCACTCTATGTGGTAGCCAGATGGGAGGTGTAGATCACTCAACGCCTCTACTGCCTCTTTTTTGTAGTCTACTGCGCTTATGCCAGCTTTTGGGGTGATAGAGATGAAAGTGACGGGTGTTGCCATCTCACTTTTGATAACAGAGGCACTTTGACGATACTCTACCTTGGCAAAAGTTTTTAGAGGCATAAACCCTATGGGTGTTTTGATCAGTATCTGAGCAATAGCATCCAGATTTTGTCTCTCCTGCTCCTCAAGACGCAATGCGATTGGGTAGCGCTCTAAGCCATCATACATGGTGGTTATCTGCATGCCACCAATAGCAGCTGATGTGTATGAGAGTAGCTGCTCTTTAGTGATGTTGTAGCGCGATAGAGCCTCGCTATCGATCTCTATGTCTAGATAGTACCCCGCGCTTGCTTGATCTGCAACAGCAGAGAGGGTGATGTCAAGATCTCTCAACTTGCGCTCTATCTGTGAGGCGATATGCTGCATCTGTTTAGCATCACTACCATACAGTTTTATGCCAACTGGTGTTCTTATTCCGCTTAAAAGCATATCTATGCGCCCGCGAATAGGGTATGTCCAAGAGTTTATAAGACCTGGTACAACTAGTGCTTTATCCATCTCATCCATAAGTTCGGCATAGCTCTTTTGCTCCTTCCATTCACTTTGTGGCTTAAGGGTAATGATAGTCTCAAGCATACCAAGAGGAGCTGGATCAGTAGCGCTTTGCGCGCGACCACCTTTGCCAAAAACAGTCTGAACCTCATCAAAACTTTTGATAATAGCATCTGTTTTTTGTGTAAGCTCTCTGCTAAGATCTACACTAATTCCGTATGGAGTCACCGGCATATACATAAACGATTGTTCATTTAACATCGGCATAAACTCCCAGTTTAGTTTCTGATAAAGAGGTACCATCAACACAAGTAGAGCCAATACTATGGCTATAAGTAGATATTTTAGTTTAAGTGCGTAGTGTAGCAGCGGATTGTAAAGCCATATAAAAAAGCGACTAAGTGGGTTGCGACTCTCATGGATAATCTTACCTCTAACAAAATAGACCATAAGTACTGGCACTACAGTTATGGCCAACACCGCTCCAGCTATCATGGCAAATGTTTTAGTAAAAGCTAGAGGTGTAAAGAGCTGTCCCTCTTGACCTGTAAGTGCAAATATAGGTAGAAATGAGACTACTACCAATGATAGAGCAAAAAATATCGGTCTGCCTACAAGTTGAGAAGCTTTTAGTATCTGCTCAATTCGTTCACTATTGCTAAGGTCTCTACCTAAGATACGCTCTTGTTTATGGATGGTTTTGTGAGCATTCTCTATCATCACTATGGTGGCATCTACCATGGCTCCAATGGCTATGGCTATGCCACCTAAACTCATGATATTTGAGCCCACACCAAAGAGTTTCATTAGTAAAAATGTAATACCAACAGTAAGCGGTAGCACTATAAGTACTATGAGCGATGAGCGCAGATGCATCAAAAATAGACCTATAACAATGATGACAATAACACTCTCTTCAATAAGCGTATTTTTAAGTGTATCTATCGCTTTGTCTATGAGTGATGAGCGATCATATGTAGTGGTGACCTCAACACCCTCAACGCTAAGAGTCTGCATCTTTGCTTGTATGCGTTTGATAGCACTATAGACATCTTCACCATAGCGTACTATGACTATGCCGCCCACAACTTCACCATCGCCATTAAGATCAGCAACTCCTCTTCGCAGTGATGGTGTAAGCTCAACTCTACCTATATCTTTTAGTTTTATAGGCACACCTGCTCTAGTAGCAACTACAAGTTCACCTATCTCATCTATATTGTTAAGATATCCTTTTGCTTGAACCATCCACTCAAAACCATTTTTGATAACTATGCGACCACCTGTGTCGTTATTGTTGGCTTTTAATACTTTTGTGATATCGTCTATGCTTAGGTTGTAGCGTACAAGACTGTTGCTGTTGATGGTGACCTGATATGTTGGCACAAATCCACCAATAGTAGCCACTTCACTCACGCCATCTACACCCATTAGAGCATATTTGTAGTAGTAGTCTTGTAGCGACCTTAGCTCTGCTAAAGATTTTGTTTTTGAGGTGAGTGCATACTCATAGACCCACCCGACACCAGAAGCATCTGCTCCAAGTGAGACCTCCATAGAGTCTGGTAGTTGGCTAGATATAGCAGCTAACTGCTCTAGCACTCTAGCTCTACCCCAGTAAAGATCAGTTCCCTCTTTAAATATGATATATATAAGAGCATTCTCGTAGGTAGAGAACCCCCTAACGGTCTCTATGTTTGCTATAGATAAAAATTGTGAGACTAGTGGGTATGTGCCTTGATCTTCCACAATTTCTGGACTTTGACCCTTCCAGTTTACCTGCACTATAACTTGGGCAGGGGAGAGGTCTGGTAGAGCATCTAGCGGTGTATTTTTCATAGACCATATAGAGCCCAGTATAACAAAAAGTGTTGTAAGCAGAACCAAAAAACGGTTCGATATGCTAAAAGCTATAATTTTCTCAATCATAATCTATCTCCTCGCCCTAGTGGTTGGCATGTGGATTTGAGCCACTCTTCATAGCACCACCACCAAAATCACTGCCATACAGCCCATCTATCTGAGCATCAGAATCTAACATAAATAGAGCTCCACGCACAACTGTATCTGTAGCCTTAAGACCACTTATCACCTCAAAATAGTCTCTATTTAGTGGCTTAGCCTCTACAATCACAGGCTCATATACACCCTCAAAATCAGTTGCTAAAAATGCATACCATCTACCATTTTTGCGCATAAGAGCTGTTCTTGGGATGAGTATTCGCTCTTTGATCTTACCTGAAGCCTCCAGCTTTACATACATCCCAACTTTTAAGAGCTCATCTATATTTTTAGCCTTTAAGCGTAAAATTGCAACCGCATCTGTCTGCTTTAGGTGAGGATATAAAAGCACTTTAGTTGCATCAAATGCTCTATCTATGCCTGTAACCTTAAAGCTAAAGCTATCAAAAGTATCAATCAGCTCTATATCATCTTGATAGACTCTAGCCTCTACCCATACACTACTAAGATCTACTATGCTAAACAGTATTTTTTTAGAGTCAAATGAGGAGCCTCTGTTGATCGACTTTGTAAAGAGCCAACCTGATGATGGAGCATAGATTGTAGTTAGCGTGTTAGCTCTTTTGAGACGCTTAATATCTCTGATCTCTTGAGCACTTACACCTAGAAGTTTGAGTTTTAACTTTGCACTTTTAACCATCTGAGTAGCTGAGCGTTTTTGATCAAATAGTAGAGCATTTAGATACTCCTCTTTGGCTTGATAGACTTCAGGTGAGTAGATCTGAGCTAACCTATCTCCTTTTTTTATCTTCATATAGAGCGTGTCGGCATAGAGTTTCTCAACAAATCCACTGAACCGAGGCACAACATCTACAACCTTCTCATCTTCCGCTCTTATATACCCATAATACTCTCTCTTTTTTGAGATCTTGACACTTTTTATCTGTACTGTTTGAAGATTGAAGAGCTGTTTGATCATTTGCGCTCTATCTTGGGTGCTAGCCGCTGTTATGATCAGTGGTGTTAGCAGTGCTATTAGTATCTTTCTCATCTTATCTCTCCTGTAAGGGCTTTTAGTTGAGCCTCTATTTTGTAGTACGAGCTTTTTGCTACTATGAGCTGTTCATCAAGAGTTAGCTTCTGTTTTAGTAGGTCTATATAGACAAATAGATCAGAACCGCTACTGATTTTACTACTACTTAGATCAAACATATGCTCTAGTTGAGGTAGGGAGTCTTGATCTAAAATATTGACGATGCTGTACGCTTCAAGTAGCCTTTTATGTAGTACGGCAAGGGTGCTCTCTAGCTTAAGATAGAGATCTTGTGCCTGTAAAGATGCCTCCGATGCTCTATGTGTAGCTATCTCTTTTAGACTCTGTTCGCTTCCATATATCGGGAGTGATGTGCCTATGTTAAAGCTCACATAATCATCAAATCCATCTCTGTATGTGTAGCTAAGCTTTACAAAGGGATCAGCATCCATATTGGCCGTCTGATACGCTACTTGTGCCTTTGTGAGAGCACTTTTTTTAAGCTTTAACTGATAAGCTTTATTGTTTTGCAGCACTTTTTTGTAGCTTTGTAGGCTATCTGGTTTTCTGATTTTAGATGACATGTCGATACGCTCTACATCTAAAGCTGTAAGATATCGCAATGATGCTTTTAGATTGTCGATGAGTGAGCTAGTACGCTCTAGCCTAATCTTGATCTGAGATAGCGTAAGCTCTGCGGACATAAGACCCATGTGAGAACCACTTCTTGTGGATGTGTAAGAGCTATGTAGCTCTATATTTTGCTCAATAACCCTTCTGTACTCTTGAAGGATACGAAAAGTCTCTTCTGCCTCATATAGCTCAAGCGCACCCACTCTAACACTTCTAGCAAGCTCAACTTTTGCACTCTCTAAAGAGCTATAGATAGACGCTTTTTTAGCCTTTGCAACATCTGTTGACGCATCTCTTTTACCAAACCAAAAGAGTTTCTGTTTAAAGCTTAATGAAGCTGTTTGCATCGGCTCTTTAGAGCGGTATAGTGGATCATCAAGCAGTATGTCGTTCACACTAAAGCTAAGTTCAGGATTTGTGAAGTATCGACTCATTTTTATCGACTCATCAGCACTTTTTAGGCGCTCTTTTATAACTTTTAGTGTTGTGTGTGAAGCTAGCGACTTGTCTACTAGTTCATCTATAGTGACGGCTTGCAGTGAAGCGACACAGATCAGTAGCATCGATAATATATATTTGCTCATAGTTGTTCTCCTGAGCAAATTTTACTTAAAAAGTGTGTAGTGTTTGTGCAGACCTATAAGCTAATGGAACCCTCTAGAGAGAATGAATAAAATACAGCATCAGCCCTAATATCAAGTGCAATCTCTTCTCTCATCCCTAAGCTCTGGAGCTTGGGGAGGCAATCAACTCACATTTGCATCTTTCACAACCGAGCGGTTGTGATCTATAAGCACTTCTATATCATTGATACTCTCTACATTGATGATGAGATGTAGTCTCTCATAGGTGTTGTTAGTATCTAGTGAGGTTATGATACCTTCGCTATATTTACGATACCAATCAAGCCCATATATATCAACTCCACTCATGCTATAGTCACTCTCTTTCCAACCAGCAAGCATATAGGTTCCACTGTTTGCAAACTCTAGCTTTATGAGTATTGCACCTATCTCTTGTTTTTTGACATTTATGTAAGTTGCTGAAAAGCCTAGACTATTTTGATGAATATTTACCTCGCGTTGGATAAACTCACCGCACTCTATTTCAGCACCATTTTGTAACTGTTCTTCGCGAAGATAGCACTCTGCAAAGCTTACTGTTAGATTCTCGTTTTTCTTGTAAATTCCACAATCTGCTATCACCTTTTTGTTGACATAGTGCATAATAGAGTTACAATCATAATCTGTATCTGTTTTTTTGTGTAAGATTTGTGCTCAGCATAATGGTAGCAGGCTTAAGCTTAAAGAGTCTGATTTGGTATAAATACTCGATCATGAGACTTATCTAAATATTCAATAGGGCTTAATTTATCTAAAGTTGAGTGAGGTCTATAATTATTATAGTCATAAACCCATTCTTGCACCCCAAGGGTATCTCCTCCCTACGGTCAGGGCAGTTCTAAGTTGGTGATCTAGGCTGAATGAATTTAAGCTCAATCGAGTGAATATAACACCATTGTTCAAGTTTATGAGAGATAAACTAGGAACCATTATCAACTCTAATGGATTTTGGTTTACCTCTAAATTCAACAGCTCTAGCAAGTGCCTTTAATTCAAATTTCCATCTATAATATGTTCAAACATATCTTATCCAAATTAAAATCTAATGAATATAATCTTTCAATAACTCCATACACCAGTAGGTTATGCACTACGCTGAAATTATTAATTCCAGATATTAAAGCAAAAGCAATATGTAAATAGTCTAATCTTTCACGATAAGAAGGTGTTCTAATTATTTGTAAGATAATGAAGTCATATAATATTTCTCTTTCATTTAAAATTCTAATTTTGTCATCAACAACTTCTTCATGATTTGTAGCGGAAGTAGAAAATATTTTTAAAATCTCTGAATTTATATCATAAAAATATTTTTTGTAACTTTCCCTTGCCGGTGAAGTAGAGTAAGTATTATTTCTATTAACATTATAAACAATAAGTTTTCCATTTTTGCCTACAAAATGTTGCTTAATATTTGTATTTCGTTTTGTCATTCATATGTCTAATTCCAGCAATTTTCAATCACCTCTATATCAAAATATTTATCTAGTACTTACACTCTTCTCTTCACTGTCTAGATGGCACGAGACCTCTTTTTGCAAAACTTTACCGATAAAGGCGTTGAGGCTCACTCCAGCTTTTAGTGCTTCGTGGTAGATTTTTTTGTGAAGAGATGGGTCTATGCGTATATTGAAAACACCTTTGTAGGTTTTTTGCGGCTCTCTTTGGAGCATTTTGCAAGTCTCTATGTACTCGTCTACTACTCTGTGAAAGTTTGTTTCTAAGTCATCTGCTGTTGTTGCTTCAAAAGTAACTAAGTCATCAATCATCTCTAGTTTGCCAAAAAAGCATCTATCTTCATGAGAATACTCAACACTTCCTATATATCCGTTGTACTCAATAGTACTAGCCACCACACACCTCCTTAATTTTTTCTCTTATCTGTTTGATGATATAAACTTTCAATATGTCAGAAGGATGTGGTTTGTGAAGGTTAATCAAGAGGTCTCTCTCCTTATGGTAAAACTTCACTGCCGAGCCACTGCCTTCAACTTTTACAAAACCGCAAGAGAACAGAAGAGTTGCCAACTCACTAAAAGTCAAATCTCTTTTGATAGGTGTTTGTAAAAACTTTTTTAATAGTTTATCTTTTTTACTCATGACATATGATACCATTTTATAGTTACAAAATCAAGTTGTTGCTTTTAGAAGTTACACTCTTTTATCTGTTAGCTATCAAAGCTCGTCGTAGATATTTTTATAAAGCAAAAGAGCTACTTTTTGAACAATACGACTTAAAACAGAAAATCAAATTTCACAGCAAACAAAAAACAAGCCAAGAGGATAAAAAGGGCTTAAGGCTACTAATAGGAGGCTATAATCGCGCTCATGATGCAGAACATGTTTGATTTGGTATAAATTTCTGATCACGAGACCTGTGAAGTACTCTTTGACAACTCATAAACCTTCTGTTTTAACTCTTGGGCGGTTGTGTTGGCATCTAGTGGTTTGCCAAATGTTACTAGTATCTCTCTTTTTATTCCAGTTCTGCTTGTTTTTTTGAACTCTTTTGATGCTCTTGAGAAGCTAGAGCCCCACAAGCCTTTTAGATAAAATGGAACTATAGGGTGATCTGAGCCTCTGATAGATAGCTCATACCCTCTTGCAAACTCACCAAGTTCTCCATTGTAGCTTATGTGACCCTCAGGAAACAGCACAACAACTTCACCACGATCTAGCCTCTGTTTTATCGAAGATATGGCATTTCTACTAGAGCCTGATGCTATCGGTATGGCTTTGAAGAGTTTGAAAAACCAGCGCACATACCATAGCTCATAATAGTCTTTGTGCATCACAAATGTGATAGCCCGTGGCAATACTAGCTGAAGAACTAGCCAGTCTATCCAGCTTACATGATTGCCAAGCAGTAGCACACCACCTTGTTGAGGCAGATTCTCTAACCCCTTGACTCTAAATTTATACCTACTTTTTAAGATAGGAACTGTTAGTAGGCTTGTAAAAAAGTGTGGTAGTTTAATGATAGCATAGAGCGAGCCCACTAGAGTGATAGCAGAAGCTATGAAAAACATCTGCATGGTTGAGAGACCTATCTGAACTAGTACTATTGAGAAGAGTAGAAATAGCACCATGGAGATATTTTGTATAAAGTTGTTGCCAGCAAGAACTCTACCCATCTGCTCTGGATGTGCTAAAAACTGTATGGATGCATTTAGAGGCACTATAAGCAGAGCTCCAAAAAAGCCAAACATAAGTGAACTAAGCGCCATGGTCACCGCACCTTCAGATATGCTAAAAAACACCAAAGAGATAAAAAGTCCAACCGCACCTACAGGCACAACACCAAGATCTATGTGATACTTTGACCTTGAAGATGCAACAAGTGAGCCTATGACCAGCCCTATAGCACTAGCTGCCAAGATCGCTTGTATAATTATCGCATTATCATCACCACTCATAGCCTTGTAGTGAGCAGGAAATGTGGCTATAACTAGTTGTGATATACCCCAAAATAGACTTAGTCCCACTATGCTTAACCAGATATTTTTATCATTTAAGAGAATTTTCATGTTTGCTTTTAGATAGGTGAGTTTGAGATATTTTTTAAAGCTAAAACTATCTGTAGTGGGTGATGGCTTATAGACTGGTAGCCTGTAAGCTAGATATGCCTCAAGCGCACTTAGCAGAACAAGTATCCAGCCAATTGGAGCTATGCTACGCAGTATCTCATCTGGTGAGTGCAGGTGAGCATAAGAGAGCTCAAAAAGTACAGAGAAGAGTAGAGAGCTAAGTAAGATCGCAACTATAGTTACTGCTTGTACAACCCCATTGGCAGAGCCTAGTTTTTCAGCGCCTACTATTTTTTTGATAAGTCCATATTTAGCAGGTGAGTAGATAGCACTCTGGATTGCAAGTAGTAGAGTCATCCCAAAAGCTACAAAAAACCATCCGTTGTAGTAGCTTAGAGTGATGAGAAGCGTTATACCAACAGCACTTAACGCACCAAATCTAACAATAACTGTTTTGCTAAAGCGGTCGTTTAGGTATCCAGATGGTGAAAAGAGTAGTATAAATGGTAGCAAGATTAGAGCATTGATAAGAGCACTTAGGACGATAAGTAGATCGCCATCAAAACTCTTAATGAGAACATTTTGTATGGTGATTTTGTGTGCTAGATCAACCGTGGCGTTTAAAAAAAGTATAAATACAAAGGGTAGAAAAGCTCTATTTTTAAATAGCTCTCTCACTAACTACTCCAGTATTCTAGGTAGAGTGATGCCCTCTTGACCTTGATATTTGCCTTTTTTATCAAGATAGCTAGTCTCACACGGCTCATCACCTTGAAAAAATAGTACTTGTGCTATGCCTTCATCAGCATATATCTTAGCAGGAAGTGGAGTTGTGTTTGATATCTCTATGGTTATGTGTCCTTCAAACTCTGGCTCAAATGGTGTTACATTGACTATGATTCCGCAGCGCGCATAGGTAGACTTGCCAAGACATATGGCTAAAACATCACGAGGTATCTTAAAGTACTCTACAGTTCGAGCAAGTGCAAATGAGTTTGGTGGTACTATGCAGACATCGCCACTAAAATCTACAACATTGGCATCATCAAATCTTTTTGGATCAACAACAGTTGAGTTTAGATTGGTAAAGATCTTAAATTCGTTACTTACTCTGATATCATATCCATAAGAGCTAAGCCCATAGCTTATCACCCCTTTCCCGACTTGATCTTCACAAAAAGGTGTTATCATGTTGTGATTTAATGCTACATCTCTGATCCAGCTATCTGCTTTTAGTCCCATAAGAAGAGTCCTTAAATATTTATATGGTATTATATCGTAAATTAAAAAGCACTTCGGAGTTAACTATGGATACAAAGCAGATCAAATCACTAATGGAACAGTTTGATGAGAGTACGCTCTCTAAGTTGAGTATAACACAAGAGAATTTTACAATCAAACTTGAAAAAGCTACTATTGCACCAGTGGCTACTCCAGTAGCTCAAGCACCAGTGGCTACTCCAGTAGCTCAAGCATCAGCACTCAGCAGTGAGCCCGCTCTACCATCTAGCGCGACTCAAATACTATCACCTATGGTTGGAACTTTTTATGCTGCGCCATCACCAGACTCTCCTCCATTTGTAAAGGCAGGAGACATAGTGAAAAAGGGTCAAGTGATAGCCATACTTGAAGCGATGAAAATTATGAATGAACTTGAAGCAGATTTTGACTTTAAAGTACTAGAGACTTGTGTTAGTGATGGGCAGGCTGTTGAGTATGATATGCCTCTGTATGTGGTTGAGAAGATCTGATGGCAGAGATTAAGCGGATACTGGTCGCAAATCGCGGCGAGATTGCATTAAGAGCTATACGAACTATCAAAGAGATGGGCAAAGAGGCAGTGGCAGTCTACTCAAAAGGTGATAGAGATGCTCACTATCTATCACTAGCTGATGCTGCTATCTGCATAGGAGAGGCTCCTAGTAGCCAGAGCTACTTGAGTATACCAGCTATCATCTCTGCTGCTGAGATAAGTGGGTGTGATGCTATATTTCCAGGATACGGTTTCTTGAGTGAAAACCAACACTTTGTAGAGATCTGTACACATCATGATATCAAGTTTATAGGACCAACTCCAGATGTTATGACGCTTATGTCTGACAAATCAAAAGCTAAAGATGTTATGATCAAGGCGGGTGTACCTGTTGTGCCAGGTAGTGATGGCGCTATTGGTGATATCGATGATGCAAAAAAGCGCGCTTTAGAGGTAGGGTATCCTGTTATACTAAAAGCTGCTCAAGGTGGCGGCGGTCGCGGCATGCGTGTAGTTGAGGAGGAGAGTTATCTTGAAAATGCCTTTTTGGCAGCGGAGTCTGAAGCACTTGGCGCATTTGGTGATGGCACTATCTATATGGAGAAGTTTATACAAAATCCACGCCATATTGAAGTTCAGGTAGTTGCAGATTCACACGGCAATGTACTACATATAGGAGAGAGAGACTGCTCTATGCAGCGTCGTCATCAAAAGCTCATAGAGGAGTCGCCTGCTATCATCTTAACAGAAGATGTAAGAGAGAGGCTTCATAAGTGTGCTGTTGATGCTGCTAAGTTTATCAAGTATGAGGGGGCTGGAACTTTTGAGTTTTTGTTAGATAAAAACTTAGATTTCTACTTTATGGAGATGAACACAAGACTTCAGGTTGAGCATACAGTCTCAGAAGAGGTGAGTGGACTTGATCTTATCGAGATGATGATTAGAGTTGCTCAGGGTGAAGAGTTGCCAGATCAGAGTACTATTGAGCTAAAAGGTCACTCCATAGAGTGTCGTATAACAGCAGAAGATCCAGTTAAATTTTTACCAAGTCCTGGAAAGATCAAAGAGTGGATAGCACCAGGAGGCATAGGTGTACGAATCGATACACATGCACATGCAGGCTACACGGTGCCACCAACATATGACTCTATGATAGGTAAACTGATTGTTTATGGTAAAGATAGAGATCAAGCAGTAGTTAGGATGAGACGCGCACTAAGTGAATTTAGCGTCAAAGGGATACGAACTACTATAGATTTTCATCTAAAGATGATGAGTAATCCAGACTTTATCAACAATAAGTTTGATACAAAATACCTAGAGAACTACAAAGGCTAGATTTATCTATGTTTAGATACAATTTCAGCCTCTAGTATTGAGAGGTGTCCGAGTGGTCGAAGGTGCAGACCTGGAACGTCTGTGTGGAGCAATCCACCGAGGGTTCGAATCCCTTCCTCTCAGCCATACTTCATAAACTTATTTAGAATCCTTTTTAGTTATATATTACCCCAATTTTTATCAAGATAGATAGAGCATGTTTTATATGCAGCTCTACATAACATGGGCTTTAGAGGTTATTTTAAGCGATAACAGGGTATTATAAGCCTTAAAATTTGGATGGATGGTGCAATATATGAGCAATCTGTTAGACAATAGTGAAATTCAAAACATCAACATAGAAGAGAGTTTGCAAAATAGCTATCTTGACTACTCCATGAGCGTTATTATCGGGCGTGCTCTACCAGATGTAAGAGATGGACTTAAGCCTGTTCATAGACGCATACTCTACGCTATGGATAAACTCAATTTATCAGCAGGCGCAAAATATAAAAAGTCAGCGCGTATAGTTGGTGATGTGATAGGTCAATATCATCCACATGGCGATACCGCTGTTTATGATGCGCTTGTTAGAATGGCTCAACCCTTCTCAATGCGCATGATGCTTGTTGATGGTCAAGGAAACTTTGGCTCTATAGATGGCGACAATGCTGCTGCTATGCGTTATACAGAAGCTAGAATGACGCGTTATGCGGGTGAGCTTTTAAAAGATCTTGAGAAAGAGACTGTTAACTTTATAGACAACTATGATGGCACAACACAAGAGCCAGAGGTGCTACCAACTAGAGTACCAAATCTCCTCATCAATGGCTCATCAGGTATAGCTGTGGGTATGGCAACCAATATACCACCACACAATCCCCAAGAGGTTTTAAATGCTCTCATACACCTTGTAGACAATCCAGATGCTACTTTAGGTGATATCATGAGTTTTATCAAAGCACCAGATTTTCCAACAGGTGGAACTATATTTGGTAAAAAAGGGATTTTAGATGCTTATGAGAGTGGTAGAGGACGCATTAAAGTGCGTGCCAAAACTCACATAGAGCAGGGCAAGAAAAAAGAGGTTATTGTCATAGATGAGTTACCATATATGGTTAACAAATCACGCCTCATAGAGAATATAGCAAACCTAGTTAAAGATAAGCATATCGAAGGCATTAGCGAGATCAGGGATGAGTCCGATCGTGAAGGTATTCGTGTGGTCATCGAGCTTAAGCGTGATGCTATGAGTGAAATTGTACTCAATAATCTATTTAAATCTACCAATATGCAGACCACTTTTGGGATCATAATGCTCTCTATATTTAATCAAGAACCTAAGGTTTTTCCACTTATAGACATGCTAGAGCACTTTTTGGCTCATAGAAAAACTGTAATTATCCGTCGTACTATCTTTGATCTTGAGAAAGCAAAAGCTAGAGCACACATATTGGAAGGGCTTAAAAAAGCGCTTGATCACATAGATGCTATCATAAAACTTATACGCGCTAGTAGTGATGTTGAGAGTGCAAAAAGTGCTCTTATAGATGAGTTTAAGTTTAGCTCTATCCAAGCGCAAGCTATCTTAGATATGCGTCTTCAAAAACTCACAGGTCTTGAGCGTGAAAAGATTGAGAGTGAGCTAGCAGAGCTTAAGAAGAGCATAGACTACCTTGAGAGCATACTTAAAAGTGAAGATGTCTTAAACTCTATCATTAAAGATGAGTTATCATTAACACTAGAGCAGTATGACGATGAGAGACGAACGGTTATTGAAGATGATTATGACGATATAGACATAGAAGATCTTATACCAAATGAGCCTATGGTTGTCACCATAACACACAGGGGCTACATCAAGCGTGTTCCACTAACACTTTATGAAAAACAGCACCGTGGAGGCAAGGGTAAGATAGCAGTTACAACCTATGAGGATGACTTTATAGAGAGCTTCTTTACATGTATGACTCATGATACCCTACTGTTTGTGACAAATCGCGGGCAGCTTCATTGGCTCAAAGTCTACCGCATACCAGAGGGTTCACGAACTGCTAAGGGTAAAGCTGTAGTCAATCTGTTGAAATTGCAGCCAGATGAGAAGATCCGTTCTATCATACCAACAACAGACTTTAGTGATGAGAAGTCATTAGTATTTTTTACCCAAAATGGTATAGTAAAACGGACAAACTTGAGTGAGTTCTCTAACATACGAAGCAACGGTGTGCGCGCCATTGTGCTTGATGAAGATGATGCACTCATAACTGCCAAGATTGCAACCATAGATACAAAGTATCTCTTTATATTGACACGATCTGCACAGTGCATAAAGTTTGAGATAGAAAAAACTCGTGATCAAGGGCGTAATACGCGCGGCGTTAGAGGGATAAAATTTAAGATTGAAGATGATCATGTTATAGATGCTAATATCATAGACAATGATGAACAAGAGATCTTAACTGTTAGTGAAAAGGGCATAGGCAAAAGAACAACAGCTGGCGAATATCGTTTGACAAATCGTGGAGGTAGTGGAGTTATAGCAATGAAACTGAATACCAAGACTGGTAAGTTTGTTGTTGGAGCACTTATTGTTGATGAAGATATGGATATGATGGCTCTTACTAAAGAGGGCAAGATGATTCGTGTAGATATGCAAAGTATCTCAAAATCTAGCCGTAATACAAGTGGTGTATATATAGTAAAAGGTGATGATGTAGCTAGTATATCAAGGTGCATTAAAGAGTCAAAATTAGAAGATGATAGTGAGGATGAGTCATTAGTATGAGAGAGTATATAGTTGCAGTAGTAGGCGCTAGTGGCGCTGTTGGTGAAGAGATATTGAGAGTTTTTGAAGAGATTGAGTTCCCTCTTAAGAAGATGGTTTTGCTAGCTAGTAGTAGAAGTGCGGGCAATACTATGAGGTTTAAAGGTAGAGAGATAGAGATTTTAGAGCTAACTCATGATGTCTTTTCTGAGCAGGGAATTGAGATAGCTCTCTTTAGTGCTGGTGGCTCCATCTCTGCAGAGTTTGCACCATCAGCCGTAGACGCTGGAGCAGTGGTGATAGACAATACAAGTCACTTTAGAATGGATGATGATATACCTCTTGTAGTTCCTGAGGTAAACCCAGAAGATATAGCTCTTTATGAGGCTCAAGGCATCATAGCCAATCCAAACTGTTCTACAATTCAGATGGTACAGACTCTTAAGCCACTAGATGAGGCTTTTGATCTAGTGCGTGTTGATGTTAGTACATATCAAGCTACATCAGGAGCAGGCAAAGAGGCGATGAGAGAGCTTGTAGATCAGATGCAAGACTTCTTTGCATTTCAGCTAGATGAGAGCAAAAAAGAGGCATTTGTACACCAGATAGCACTTAATGTCATACCGCAGATAGATAAGTTTACCGATAGCGGCTATACAAAAGAAGAGATCAAGATGGTCAATGAGACAAAGAAGATCTTACATAAAAATGTAGAGGTTAGCGCTACTTGTGTGAGAGTGCCTGTACTGCGCGGTCACTCTGAATCTTTGACACTTACTTTTGATAGCGAAGTGAGCGCAGGTGAGGCTAGAGATATATTAAAAAATGCACCAAACATCATTATACAAGATGCCCCAGATAAATCATACTACCCTATGCCGATAGAGTGTGTTGATCAAAATGAGACATTTGTAGGACGCATACGAGGTGATCTATATCGCAATAATGTGCTTCATCTATGGGTTGTGGCAGACAACTTGCGTGTTGGAGCTGCTACAAATGCAGTGAGAATTGCACAAAAATGGGTGCAGATGCAACAAAGATAACTTTTCTTTGCTAAAATTGCACTTCAGATCAACCATAACAGAAGGAGATAAAATATGTTAGAGAAAATATTTGAGAGCGCACTGTGGCAGACTAGATTTATGGTCATGTTAGCAGTTGTATTTGGTCTTGTTGGCGCATTGATCTTGTTTGTTATTGCAAGTGTAGATATCATAGGCAGTTTTACCGATACTGTAGCTTACTATACAGGAAGCGCAAGTTTTGATGATTTTCATGCTCTTATATTAAGCTCTATCATTGGTGCAGTAGACCTCTATCTTATAGGTGTTGTAATGTTGCTTTTCTCTTTTGGTCTTTATGAGCTGTTTATCTCTGAAATTGACGCTGCAAAAGAGCAAGAGAGCTCAAGTAAGATACTTGCTATAAACTCATTGGACCAGTTAAAAGATAAGATCTCAAAAGTTATCATCATGGTACTTGTTGTTGGGTTTTTTCAAAGAGTTCTTCATACTGACTTTAATGGAGCTTTAGACATGCTCTATTTTGCACTATCTATATGTGCTCTTGCTGTTGGTCTATACTTTTTAGGCAAGGTTGGTAAAAAGTAGATAGAGTTAGAGTTGCCATAGAAAAATTAATTTAAAGGATAAGAATGAGCAAGATTTTTGTAGATGCATGTTTTGGTAAAAAAACACCTTATACTCCAGTTTGGATGATGAGACAAGCTGGAAGATACCTTCCAGAATACATGGCTGTTCGCGCGGAAGCTGGAAACTTTTTAAATCTTTGTCATGACCCTAAAAAAGCTGCTGAAGTAACTATACAGCCACTTGACATAGTTGGTGTTGATGCAGCCATACTTTTTAGCGATATCCTTGTTATCCCTGATGAGATGGGTATGGATCTGTCTTTTGTAAAAGGTGAAGGTCCAAAGTTCAGCGATCCTATCGAAAATGAAGCAGATATAGATAGACTTATAGGTAGCGAAGAGGCTGCAAATAAACTTACTTATGTTTATGAGACTATTGAGCTTTTAAGAGCACAGCTTGATGAGAGAGGTGATGAGATCGCTCTTATCGGTTTTACGGGCGCGCCTTGGACACTTGCAACTTACATGATCGAAGGTCAAGGTACAAAAACATATAACATCTGTAAAAAAATGATGTACTCAAACCCTGAGCTACTTCATAAAATTCTTGCAAAAGTTACAGAAGTTGTAAAACTATACATGGAAAAACAGATTCAAGCGGGTGTAGATGTTGTTCAGATCTTTGACTCTTGGGCAGCAGCTATTGAACCATCACTATATGATGAATTTTCATGGAAATATATGGTTGAGATTGCTGAGTATCTTAAAGAGAAATACCCTCATATCCCTGTGATCATGTTCCCTAAAGGTATCCCGGCATTTTTAGACAAAGTGTATGGAAACTTTGATGTATTTGGTGTTGACTGGTCAACTCCTATGAGTCTTGCAAAAGAGAAACTAGGCAAGAAGTATGTGCTTCAAGGAAACATGGAGCCGTGTCGTCTCTACTCAAAAGAGATGACTACCGAGTCTGTTGAGGACATCCAAGCAGTAATGGGCACAGAGCGTCACATATTTAACTTAGGACATGGCATACTTCCAGATGTTCCTGTTGAGCATGCAAAACACTTTGTTAGTGAGTGTAAAAGAGTTAGTAAAAGATAGAGGAGCGGGTTATGTTAAGAGTTATATTTTTGAGTCTACTTAGTATTTTTATACTTGGCGGCTGCTCTAGCATGTACTATGCTGGCATGGAGAAAGTGGGTGTTCATAAGCGCGATATTATGGTAGATCGTGTAGAGAGCGTGAAGGAGTCTCAAGAGGAGGCTCAAGAGGAGTTCTCATCAGCTCTTGATAGGTTTGGCTCACTTGTAAATATAGGTCAGAGTGACCTTAAAAGTGCCTATGAAGAGTTTAATGATCAGTATGAAGATGCAGCAGATGCGGCTGAAGATGTTAGTAGCAACATAGACAAACTAGAAGATGTGTCGTTAGCGCTTTTTGATGAGTGGGAAGGGGAGCTTTTAGAGTATAAAAATATGAAGCTTAAGCTCTCAAGTCAGAAAAAATTGCGTGATACAAAGAGCAAGTATAACAAAATGATGAAGAGTATGCGCAAGTCTGAAAAGAGCATGAACTCTGTACTGGCAACCTTTTACGACAATGTGCTTACTCTTAAGCACTCTTTAAACGCACAAGCCATAGGAGCACTTAAAAATGAGTTTGGGGTCTTAAAGAGCGATATGTCAACACTCATAAAACAGATGGATAGATCCATACAAGAGTCAAATAAGTTTATAAAAGAGATGAAATAGAGCAAGTGAGTGTTATCTTTGGACCTATAGATTCGCGCCGTTTTGGTAGATCTTTGGGCGTAGATCTATCCGCACTCTCTAAGCAGTGTAATTTAGACTGCATCTACTGTGAACTTGAGCCAAGCAGACCTGTATCTAAGCAGGATTTAGTTGTTGAAGTAGATTTGATTATCTTGGAGCTTAAAGAAGCTCTTTGCAGATATAGTGATATAGATGAGATTACACTAACTGCCAATGGAGAGCCTACGCTCTATCCTGATTTAAATCTTCTCATAGATAGGATCAATCTCATCAAAGGTGACACTAAAACGCTTATATTAACAAACAGCACAACTTTAAATAGTCCAGATGTCTACAACGCCCTACTTAAGCTAGATAGAGTCAAACTCTCACTAGATGCAGTTAGTAAAGAGGTATTTAAGAAGGTAGATCGACCTTTAAATAACATAGAGATATCAAATATCATAGATGCTATTAAGAGATTTGCTCAAGAGTTTAGAGGTGATCTTTTTATGGAGATTTTATTTGTTAAAGATATCAATGATGCTCCAGATGAGATAGCACGCTTAAATCAGGTGCTTCAAAACATACCTTGCAAGCGTATAGATATAGGCACTATAGATCGTCCACCAGCCTACAGAGTGCAGAGAGTAGAGTATGAAGAGCTAGTAAAAATTGCAGAGCAGTTTGATAGTTCACTTGCGATCAATATTGCCACACGAAAACCATCAAAGCAGCTTCAGCAATCCTTTAGCAGTAGAGAGATTGTGCAGACACTGAAACGAAGACCACTAACAGCAGACGACATAGAGATACTCTTTGATGAGCCAAGCCAAGCTAGAGTTCAAGAGCTTATAGCAAAAGAGATTGTAGCAGTAAGCAATAGCACTGGAGTTGCATTTTTTACAGTTGTAAAATCGCTTGACAAATAGAGCTCTTTTAACTACAATAACGCCTTTACATTCCGGATTAGCTCAGCGGTAGAGTAGATGACTGTTAATCATTTGGTCACTGGTTCGAATCCAGTATCCGGAGCCACTTTAACTACTGTATCCACAATCTAAATTGCCAATAATAATCAGATACTTAAACATAGCACCACTTTTAACAACAATTTTCTTATTTTAGCTCTTTTGAGCTAGAGTATATATGTAAGTAGAAATATACTCTTGTAAAGCCTTAATTTAAATTCTTAAATATTATCTGCAAGCAGATCACAAAATCTTTTAAAGTATACTGATATCCAGTAGATAGAAGTATTATAAAATATAATTTATACCATTACAAACT